>JAZSFV010000255.1:0-2277 GCA_045532395.1 Acutalibacteraceae bacterium | reverse complement strand
AGCAAACATTGAACTGCAGACAAAAGGACTTATAACCTACACATGGGGAAACGTAAGCGCAATTGACAGAAGACAGAATCTCGTTGTGATAAAACCCAGCGGAGTAAGTTATGATGACCTTACTTATGACAAAATGGTTGTTGTAGACCTTGACGGAAATAAAATCGAAGGTGATTTATCACCCTCTTCCGACACTGCAACACACCTTGAACTTTACAAAAAATACCCACAGATAGGCGGTATTACACATACACATTCAAACAATGCCACATCATGGGCGCAGGCAGGAAAGGCAATTCCTTTCTTCGGCACAACACATGCAGATTATTTTCACGGTGAAATCCCCTGCACAAGAATATTGACTGCTGAAGAAATCAACGGCGAATACGAAAAAAACACAGGTCTTGTTATTATAGAAACTTTGGAAAACAACGGCATTGACCCTGCAGAAATGCCTGCAATTCTTTGCCGCTCACACGGGCCTTTCACATGGGGCAAAGACGCAGACGAAGCCGTACACAATGCGGTTGTACTTGAAGAAGTGGCTGAAATGGCTTTAAAAACACTTATTCTCAACCCGTCTGTTACTCCTGCACCCCAGGTGCTTTCAGACAAACACTATTTCCGCAAGCACGGAGAAAATGCTTACTACGGACAAAAATAAATCAGGAGAGTTTTCAAAATGGCTAAGGAAAGTCCACACAAGGGACATCGCAACCGAGTCAGAGAGCGTATTTTAGCAGAAGGGCTTGTTAATTTTCAGCCTCATGAAATTCTTGAGTTTCTTCTTTACCATACTGTGCCGCAACATAACACAAACCCTATGGCACACAGACTCATAAACACTTTCGGCTCTTTCAGACAAGTGCTTGAAGCATCCCCCGAAGACCTTATGTCAAAAGGTGGGGTAAGTTTAAACACTGCAGTATTTCTTTCCTCTCTGACTGATGTTTTCGCTTACTACGAAAAAGCAAAAAGCAAAGCAGAGGTTTTGAATACACCAGATAAGCTTGCTGATATTTTCAAGCCTTATTTTATCGGGCAGAAAAAAGAAACACTTGTTGCCGCTTTCTTGGACAGTGGTCTT
Source organism: Acutalibacteraceae bacterium (assembly GCA_045532395.1). Lineage (GTDB taxonomy): Bacteria > Bacillota > Clostridia > Oscillospirales > Acutalibacteraceae > SIG575. The sequence goes on along the minus strand of JAZSFV010000255.1, from coordinate 1,190 downwards.
AAAGTAAAACAGATAGAAATAATCACCGAAGGCAGTGAGCGCGGACTTAATTTCAACACAAAACAAATTCTCAAAAAAGCAATTGTTCTTGAGGCTCACAGCGTGGCAATTGCCCACAACCATCCTGTGTCATCATCGATGCCGTCAAAAGCTGATATGAGCACCACAAACGACCTTAAATGTCAGCTCGAATCTTTTGATATCAGGCTTACTGACCATATAATTTTCGGTTCAGACGACATATTTCACTTTGCTAATCACAGCCAGCTCAGTTGCTTCGTCTCGAAAGGAGATTCACAATGGAAGAAATAAGAAATTCAATCTGCATCACAACTGTGGCTGACACAGTTTCTGCAATTATGGGTATTGAAAGAAAAGAAGTTTTAAACCCTGTTTTATTGAACCTTGCAGAGAAAAAAGCAGGTGCGGAAAAAGCAGACAGAGCAGTTTTGTATAACCCTGATGCAGTTGCATTATGGCTTTATCAGAAATATACCCATTTGTTTACAGATGCACTTGTTTCATCAGACATTGCATTACCTATGCTTTCAGTTATGCCAAGCGTAACCCCCGTTTGCTTTGCTTCAATGTATACGGGAGTTATGCCTGAAATCCACGGAATTCAGAAATACGAAAAACCTGTGCTTACAGTCAACACAATTTTTGACACTTTCATTGAAGCAGGCAAAAAATGCGCTATCGTTTCAACTGCAAGAGACAGTATTTCCTGCATTTTTCTCGAAAGAGAAATGGACTATTTCATTTATGAAAGCATCGAAGAAGTAAACAAAAAGGCTTTGGAGCTTATTGACGAAGACAATCACGACCTTATCGTGATTTACAACGGCAATTACGACGGCACAATGCATAAATTCGGTCCTGAAAGCGAAGAATCCATAAACGCATTAAAACACAACATTGCTTTCTATAGTGAACTTGTTGAAAAAATAAAATCTTCATGGAAAGACCACAACGTGCTTTACGGCTTTATGCCTGACCACGGTTGCCACGAAATCGACGGTGATTGCGGCTCACACGGACTTGATATGGAAGAAGATATGAATATCATCCACTTCTACGGAATCAAAACAAAACAATAAAATCAAATCCTGCTTGTGAAAATGGCAAGCAGGATTTTTATTATAAATAATTGTTAATAAATTAACAAAACACTCTTGATTATTTCTTTC
>JAZSFV010000084.1:0-9297 GCA_045532395.1 Acutalibacteraceae bacterium | reverse complement strand
AGGTCTTGTTAACATTCAGTATCTTATCTACAGAAACGAACTTTATGTAATCGAAGTTAACCCCAGAGCCACAAGAACAATTCCTTACATCAGTAAGGTTACAGGCGTGCCGATGGTTGAACTTGCTACAAAAATCATGGTAGGACAGTCTCTTAAATCACTTGGCTACGGCACCGGTCTTTATAAGACACCTCCGTATTTTGCAGTAAAAGCTCCCGTATTCTCATTTGAAAAACTTTCAGATGTAAACTCATCACTCGGTCCTGAAATGAAATCAACCGGTGAAGTTTTAGGTCTTGGTGAAAACCTTGAAGAAGCACTTTATAAAGCTCTTACAAGTGCAGGATTCAGACTTCATGACTATAGTAAGAAGAGTGGCGGTGTGCTTCTTTCTGTGAGTGACAACGATAAGCCCGAAGTTCAGGAACTTGCAAGAAAGTTCAACGACTTTGGTGTTAAGATTTATGCCACAAGATCAACTGCTGAACTTATTAAACAGCTTGGTATTAAAGTTCATGTTGTTGAAAAACTTCATAATGATGATAATGCAGAGGTTATGCAGCTTCTTGAAGATGGTAAACTTGACTATATTATTTATACAGGTGTAGGTAAGAAAAACACAATCAAGGATTATATCCGCATTAACCGCAGAGCAATTCAGCTTTCAGTTACATGCATTACTTCTATGGACACTGCAAATGCTCTTGTTGATACAATTGCAAGCCGTTATAACCTTTATAACACTGAACTTGTTGATATCAATAACATGCGTCTTGAAAAAGAACCTCTTGATTTCTACAAAATGCAGGGTTGCGGTAATGACTTTATTATTCTCAATAACTTCAAAAATGAAATTTCTTGTCCAGAGTCTCTTACAATCAGTCTCGTAGACAGAAACTACGGTATTGGTGCAAATGGTCTTGTGCTTGTAGAAGGTTCATCAAAAGCAGATGCAAAAATGCGTGTATTCGGTTCAAATGGTAAAGAATCAGATCTTTACGGTAACTGTATACATTGCGTTGCAAAATATCTCTATGACAGAGGTATGATTAAAAAATCATCATTTAGTATCGAAACTTCACAGGATGTCCGTAAAGTCAAAGTTCATATTCTTAACGGTGAAGTTCGTTCGGTAACAGTAAATATGGGTAAACCTGATTGGAATCCCGAAACAATTCCGGCACAGAGCACTGAAATTATCAGAAATTATGATATTACTTGTGCAGATAAAGATCTGAAACTCAACTGTTTCTCACTTAACAGCCCTCATTGCGTGGTATTCTGCGATAATGTTGATGTTTTTGACCTTACAAAAGTTGGTTATGCTCTTGACAATAACGAACTCTTCCCCAAAGGTGTAAATACTGAACTTGTTCAGTTTGTTAACAAACGTGAATTGAAATTGAGAGTTTGGAAAGCTGACTATGGTCTTACACTTTCAAGTGGTACTGGTGCCTGTGCGGCAGTTGCTGCAGCAGTTGAAAACGGACTTTGCGGTAAAAATGAAGATATTACTGTTAAGACAAAAGGTGGCGAATTGATCGTTAACTATACAGACGATGGAATTCTTCTTTCAGGTAATGTTTCGATGATATTTAACGGTACAATTAACTATTAAATTTTGGAGTGTGTTAAATAATGCAGGAAAACATTATTTTCAAAAGTTCAGCGTTTGGATTCGATAAAAAAGAGGTTATGGCTTACATAGCCTCTCTTTGCGAAAAAAATGCTGCTATAAACGGTGAATTAGATGCCGCTAATTTTGAAATCTCAAAATGTAAGCAGGACTATCTTGATGTTTGTGATGATAAAGAACGACTTTCAGCAGAAATAGACTCGCTTAAAAATGAAATTACAGAATGCAAAAAAACAATAGCAAATCTTAATGCTATAATTGCTGAACTTAATGAGAAGAGTGCAAAGTATGACGAAATTGAAGGAGCAGAGGAAAAAGCGAATAAACTCATGATGGACTCTCTTCGTTATTCTGAATCTTGCATTAAAAATGCTCAGAGAGTATCAGAATCAATCAATATTTCTACAAAAAATAAAATAGACAAAGCTAAAAATTGTCTTAACACAGTTTCTGTAGATTTTAAAAGTCTCACCGGTCAACTTGAACTTTCAATTGCTGAAATTTCTGACCGACTTGCTCAACTTTCAAAGGGTTTAGAGGACACTATTACCAACGGATAATTAGGTGTTCATATGCAGAAAAATTGATGCTTTTATTAATAGCATCACACAATGCAACTCCTTATAATTGAGTTAATTATTTAATTGACCTTGTAACTGTTTATCAGTTACAAGGTTTTTTCTTTTGGACTTGCAAATTGACAAATATCTTTGAATATAATGTTTTACATTACGATTTGGAGGATATTTATGTTAACAGAATTAATTAATTCTCTCTTGAACCATGTTCTGTTCATTACGTTACACTTGAATGTTTCGAGTTCATTTCCACCACCGCTATCAACTCAGGAGGAGAAGGATTGTCTGCAAAGAATAAAGAATGGCGACGAAAACGCCAAGAAAAAACTGATTGAACATAATCTGCGTTTGGTTGCACACATAATTAAAAAATATTATTCAAATTATTGTGATCAGGAAGATCTGATATCCATTGGCACAATCGGATTGATAAAAGCGATAAATTCATTTAACAGCGAAAAAGGTTCACGCTTAGCAACCTATGCAGCAAGGTGTATTGAAAATGAGATACTGATGTATTTCCGTGCAACAAAAAAGACATCACAGGAAATATTTATGTCAGAACCGATAGAATCTGATAGTGACGGAGATACATTAACATTAATGGATGTAATCTGTGGCGAAGAAAGTCTGATTGATGATATTGATTATAAAATCAAGTGTGAGCAATTATATAAATTTTTATCGCAAATTTCAGGAAGCAGAGAATATGAAATAATTATTCTTAGATATGGTTTGAACTCCGAAAAACCTCTTACTCAGAGAGAAATTGCAAAGAAAATGCAAATATCAAGATCGTATGTTTCAAGGCTTGAAAAAAAGGGTTTAGATTATTTAAAAAATCAATTCAACACTTATAGGAGGTAGTATATGAAAGTATATTTAAGTCCGTCAACTCAGGAATTCAATCAGTATTTTTCAGGTGGAAATGAAGAGTTCTATATGAATTTGTTGGCCGATGTGGTTGAAGAAAACTTAATTAACAATGGAATAGATGTAATAAGAAATAATCCTGATGAACCATTAGAAAAAGCTATTGAACAATCAAATGAAAATGATGTGGATTTGCATCTGGCACTTCATTCTAATGCTGCTCCGATTGACCTTGCCGGTTTGCTTGAGGGATCAGATATTTATTACTATCCGGGAAGTATAGCTGCAAAAAGATTTGCTGATATTTTAAAAGAAAATATAAAAACAATTTATCCCAATCCGCGTCTTGTAAATACTCTCGAAACGACAGAACTTGGTGAATTGCAATTTACTAAAGCTCCTGCGGTATTATTTGAAGTTGCTTATCATGATAACCCCTATGATGAGATGTGGATTCTGGAAAATATAAATACAATTGGCAGCACTATATCAAAAAGTGTTATTGAATTTTTTGAAATGCAATAAATATCTAAAGTATAATTTAAGACAATTTTATCGTTGAAATTTCCGTATAAATATGATACAATACTATAAATATGATTATTTATGGAGGATGTTTATGTTTAATCAGATGGACAAGCCGCAAATTGGCGAAACAATTGCAGTTATTCATACAAATATGGGAGATATATCAGTTAGACTTTTTGCTGATTTAGTACCGAATACTGTAGAAAATTTTGTAACTCACGCAAAAAACGGATATTATAACGGAATTATTTTTCACAGAGTAATTAAAGATTTTATGATTCAGGGCGGAGACCCTACAGGCACAGGACGTGGTGGTGAGAGTATCTGGGGCAGAAGCTTCAGAGACGAATTTGCTGTTGAACTTCATAATATAAGAGGTGCACTTTCAATGGCCAATTCAGGTCCTAACACAAATGGAAGTCAGTTCTTTATCGTTCAGTCAAAAGATATTGATTCAAGATTTCTTTCTCAGATGAAGAATATTCCTGATTCTTTCCCTGAAAACATTGTAAATGCATATGCTGAAAATGGCGGTACACCATGGCTTGATTTTAAACACTCTGTGTTCGGACAAGTTTTTGAAGGTATGGATGTTGTTGATAAAATAGCAGGTGTAAGAGTTGATATGCTCGATAAACCATTTGATGATATAGTTATAGAAGGTATTGATATTTCAGTAGTCAAATAAGGGGTAATTCTGATGACAGTCTCTTTACTATCAGTTATTGATAATAAGTTTGACACCTTTTCAAAAGGACAGAAAAAAATTGCAAAATATATAACTGAACATTATGAAATTGCAGCTTTTATGACGGCTTCAAGATTAGGCGAAACTGTAAAGGTGAGCGAGTCTACCGTTGTTAGATTTGCAACTGAATTGGGTTACAAAGGTTATCCTGAGTTTCAAAAGGATTTACAGGACCTTATTCGTTCAAAACTTACAGGTGTTCAGCGAATTGACGTTTTTGATGCGAGAACAAAAGGTGAAAATATTGTCGAAAATACTATGAAACATGACTCTCAGCTTTTGATGAATACAATGCAGTCTGTTTCGGAAGATAGTTTTCATAATAGTGTAAAAACTATTATGAACGCTAAAAAGATTTATATTCTTGGTGTGAGAAGTGCTGCTTTCCTTGCGGGCTTTTTAAGTTATTATTTTAAACTGATTTTCGACAATGTTGTGCTTATAAACGTTTCAAGCGATAGTGATATTTATGAAGAAATATTCAGAATAAGTAAAGATGACGTCTGCATTGCAATTTCTATGCCCCGATATTCTAAGTTGACTATAAGAGCTGTCAGGTTCATGAAAGACAGAGGTGCTAATGTTATTGCAATTACTGATAACGTAAATGCACCGATTGCAAGAATGTCTGATCATGTTTTAGAGACAAAGAGTGGTATGGTATCAATTGTTGACTCGCTTGTTGCTCCCTTAAGTCTCTTGAACGCTTTGATTGCAGCCATTACTCTCGAAAAAGGCGATGAACTCCGTCGCGATTACGAAACTCTTGAAGCAATCTGGGATGAACATGAAGTCTATGACAAAATAGGGGAGACGCTTAACGATGATTGATGTTTGTGTAATTGGTGGCGGTGCTGCCGGGCTTATGGCGGCAGGTGCTGCGGCACAGCGTGGTCTTGAAACGGTCATACTTGAACGTAACGAAAAAGTCGGACGTAAAGTTATGATTACAGGAAAAGGTCGTTGTAATGTTACAAATAACTGCACGTTGCTTAATGATTTGATTATGAATATTCCTGTTAACGGCAGGTTCTTGTTCAGTGCTTTTTCTAAATTCATGCCTGCTGATACAATGGAATTTTTTGAAAATTATGATGTTCCTCTTAAAGTTGAAAGGGGAGACAGGGTTTTCCCTGAAAGCGACAAAGCCTCTGATATTGTCGACGCATTAAGAAAATTTGCTCTCACCAGTGGCGCTAAAATCATTAATGGCAGAGCAAAGGAGCTTATTGTTGATGATGGTTGTGTCTGTGGCGTTAAAACATATGATGATGAAATAATCACTGCTAAAAGTGTAATCGTTGCCACGGGCGGAAAATCATATCCTCTTACTGGTTCTACAGGCGATGGATACATTTTAGCTGAAAAAACGGGACATACTATAGTTGAGCCGAAACCTTCACTCGTTCCTCTTGAGGTTCATGAAGGTTGGTGTAGCAGTGTTATGGGTCTTTCTTTGAGAAATATCGAAATCAGAGTTGAAGATACCGAAAAGTATAAATGTATCTATAAAGATTTTGGTGAAATGTTATTTACACATTTTGGCGTTTCCGGTCCTGTTATTCTCAGCGCAAGTTCACACATGCGAGATATAAAAAAAGGCAAATATGAGATTTATATCGATCTGAAACCCGCACTTGATGAGGATAAACTCGACAAGCGAATTCAACGTGATTTTCTTGAAAACTCAAATAAAAATTTCATAAATGCGCTTGATGCTTTATTGCCTAAGAAATTAGTTCCTGTAATCGTTAAGTTAAGCGGAATTAAACCATCACAAAAGGTTAATCAGATTACTCGTGAACAGCGAGAAGGTCTTGTTTATCTTCTTAAAAATCTGAAAGTTACAATAAATGGTTTCAGACCGATTGAAGAAGCTATTGTTACGTCAGGTGGTGTGTCTGTCAAAGATATCAACCCCAAAAATATGATGTCTAAAAAAGTAAAAAACCTCTTTTTTGCAGGTGAAGTTATCGACGTTGACGCATATACCGGTGGATTTAATTTGCAGATTGCGTTTTCTACAGGCATGTTGGCAGGTAACAGCGTTTTAGCTGAATAGAGAAAGGAAGTTGTTTTATGAGTTCTATTAATATTGCGATTGATGGTCCTGCAGGTGCAGGCAAAAGTACTGTTGCTAAAGGTTTGGCAAAAAAACTTGGTTATATCTATGTTGATACCGGTGCTTTATATAGAGCAATTGGTGTTCACGCTCTGAGAAACGGCATTGACACTAAAGATGCTGATGGTGTCGGAAGTATTTTAAAGGATATAACTGTTGAACTTAAATTTGTAGATGGTGTTCAAAAAGTGTTTCTTTGTGGTGAAGATGTGTCTGAAGAAATAAGAACACCTGATGCTTCAATGGCGGCTTCAAATGTTTCAGCAATCCCTGCTGTAAGAGCGTTTTTGCTTGATTTGCAGCGAGATATTGCCAAGAAAAATAACTGTCTTATGGATGGCCGAGATATTGGCACAGTTGTTTTGCCTGACGCACAGATAAAAATTTTCATGACTGCTGATGTTGAAGAGCGCGCTATGAGAAGATATAAAGAATTGCAGGAAAAGGGTATTAACGATTCTTTTGAACAAGTGCTTCAGGAAATGAAAGAAAGAGACTATCAGGATTCAAACAGACCGATTGCTCCTCTTAAACCTGCTGAAGATTCAACGATTTTTGACTCAACCGGTCACACTCTTCAGCAATCTATTGATGAACTTTTCGATATAATAGGAGAAAAAATATGACAGATTATTTTGATTATTCCAAAATTAGAAATCGTAAATTTTATACTTTTGTCAGACCGCTTGCAAAATTAGTTGCATCATTCAGATATAAGTTGAAATATGTCGGGAAAGAAAATCTCCCTAAAACGGGAGGATACATAGTTTCATGTAATCATGTTACTTCTCTTGACCCGTTGTTGCTTGCGATTAATAGTGGCAGAGCAATACATTTCATGGCAAAATACGAAAATTTTGAAAAACCTTTTTCAAGATTCTTTTTAACACATCTGAATTCTTTCCCTGTGAAACGAGGCTCATCAGACAAAAGTTCAATTGAGTATGCAATTAATCTTATAAAACATGGTGAAGTGATCGGTATTTTCCCTGAAGGTACCAGAAATAAAGAAAGTTCAGAGCCGCAGAAGGCGAAGTCAGGCGTTGCATTGATTGCAAAAGCTACAAATTCTGATGTCGTACCGTGCTCATTGTATTATGGAGAGAAAAAAGGTTTCAGAATTCCTGTTACAGTCAGATACGGCGAGTTAATTAAATTTGAAGACCTTGGTTTCACCGAGGGTACACGTTCAACTGCAGAAATCAGAAATGCATCACGTATAATTTTTGATGAAACAGTCAGACTTTGGGGGATGGGACTTTGAAAGAAGTAATTCTTGCAAAATCCGCAGGGTTTTGTTTTGGAGTTAATCGGGCAGTTGAATTAGCATACAAACTGTTGGACGAAAATGTAAAAGTTTCCACGCTTGGACCAATAATACATAATCAGCAAGTCATTGATGATATGTCATGCAAAGGTGCCAGAATCATTGATACACCTTTTCAGGCGGATAAAGACAGTACAATTATAATCAGAACACACGGTATTCCTGATGGATTATTGTGTGAAATAAGAAAATCAGGATTTGATTTTGTAGATGCTACTTGTCCGTTTGTGAAGAAGATTCATAAAATTGTTTCTGAAAATTCAAGTGATAGTGTACCTGTTCTTATTGCAGGTGATGATAAACATCCGGAAGTAATGGGGATCAGAAGTTATGCAAAGGGCGAAACTTATATTTTTAAAGACAATAATGAATTGCTTGAATTACTTGAAACTAATAAAGAATTATGCGAAAAAAGCATAATATTCGTTGCTCAGACAACATTTTCTGCAAAAGAGTGGAAAATTTGTAAAAAAAATATTAATTTGCTATGTACAAATGCAAAAATATTTGATACAATATGTTCTGCGACGCATGAAAGACAAAGTGAAGCGGTTACTCTTTCTCTTGAATGTGACGCTATGCTGATTGTCGGAGGACGTCACAGTTCTAATACTCAGAAACTCAAAAGTACGTGTGAAGTAAATTGTCCTACATATCTTGTAGAAACTGCTGATGAGTTGAAAAGTATTGACTTGACAAAATTTGATAAAATCGGCATAACCGCAGGGGCCTCGACTCCTGCTACAATAATAAAGGAGGTACATAATTATGTCCGAAATTGTTAACGAACCGATTGAAATTGAAGCAAAGGTAAATACCGGTGCTGAACAGGAGGTGACCAATGTCGAGGCTGCAAGAGAAATAACCGATGATATGGATTTCACAGAAGCTCTTGAAGTTTCACTTGCAAACATGAACTCTAACCAGAGAGTTATCGGCGTTGTCATGGGTATCACTCCCACTGAAATTCAGGTCGATATCGGCAGAAAACATGCCGGCTTTATTCCTATGAGTGAATATAGCAACGACCCCACAGCTGATGCTTCAAAAGAAGTAAAGATTGGTGATGAATTTGAACTCATCATCATGAAAACAAACGATGCTGAAGGTACTGTAATGCTTTCAAAGAAGAGAGCAGATGCAGGAAGACTTTGGACTGACTTCGTAAAAGCTACTGAAGCAGAAGACACTGTTTTTGAAGGTGTAGTGTCTGAACTTGTACGCGGTGGCGTTCGTGTTTATGTAAATGGTGTAAAAGTGTTTGTTCCCGCATCTCTTACAGGTGTACCCAAGGGTCAGCCTCTCGACGATTTACTTAAAACATCAGTAAAATTCAAAGTAATTGAAGTTGATGAAAAACGTAAACGTGCAGTAGGCTCAATCCGTACAGTGCTTCGTGAAGAAAGAAAAGAAATTGTTTCACAGTTCTGGGCACAGTTGGCTGAAGGTCAGGAATATACTGGTACTGTTAAAACTCTTACAAAT
>JAZSFV010000034.1:0-1944 GCA_045532395.1 Acutalibacteraceae bacterium | reverse complement strand
CAAAGAAGGCATCAACCCCGTTAAAATCATGATTGAAACAGAAGATGTACGTGCAGTACGTGGCGGTACAGGTTATGCAAAATGTGGCGGTAACTATGCTGCAAGTAACAGAGCTGCTGCAAGAGCTGAAGAAAAAGGCTTTTCACAGGTTCTCTGGCTTGACGGTGTTGAAAGAAAGTATATCGAAGAAGTTGGCGCTATGAACGTTATGTTCAAAATCGACGGCAAAGTTAAAACTCCCAAACTCATCGGTTCAGTTCTTCCCGGTATCACAAGAAAGTCTTGCATCGAACTTATGAAATCCGAAGGTCAGGACGTTGAAGAAACATTTATTACAGTTGACGAAGTTATCGACGCACTCAAAGAAGGCAGACTTGAAGAAGCTTGGGGTTGCGGTACTGCAGCAGTTGTTTCCCCCATCGGTCTTCTCTCATATGAAGGCGTTGATTACGTTATCAACGATGGTAAAATCGGCGAACTTACACAGCACCTTTACGATGAACTCACAGGCATTCAGTGGGGCGAAAAAGAAGACAAATTCGATTGGACACTTAAAGTTTAATTATCTTAAAAGCAAAACCAGGCAGTTTATGCCTGGTTTTTTTATGTCTTTTAATCCGATTTATTTTTTGCTTTTGGTGTTTTTACTACGTTTCTGTGTGTAAAAACATCTACACGTCTTGTAACATTAAGGCTGTTTTGCACCACGTAATCCTGTGCTTCCGTTTTGATTACTGCGGTGTTCATACTTTTCTTCATAAGATAGGTGATAAAAAACGATGCAGCAAGTGCAATTATAAGCAAAATAATTTCTTCTGTTACTTCTGACATTGTTTCTACCTCCTCTTACCAGATAAAGAATTGACCGATTGCAAAGATTGCCGCCGCAATGCCACTGAAGAAAAGCCAGAATTTTTTCTTATCAATCGGCAACTTACCTGAAACTTTTCCGGTCTGTCCGTTGACTGCGAAAGTATACATCTCGCCGTTATACTTTGTATTAAGCAACCATACAGGCATAAGAGCATACCTGAATTTTACATCACGCGGACATACGTTTGACATTTTTTTCGTGACGGTTGTATAACCAGACACGGTATTGCGCAAAGCATCTTCCGTGCTTGAAATTACCCTCGTTTCAGCACGTGGGAAACTTTCTTCTGCAGAAACGTCGTATTTCTCTGCAGTGTATCCTAAAAGATAGCCGGGGTTAAACTCTGTAACTTCGCCATAATTGAACGGCTCAATACCATCCATATATGCATCGTCCATTTTTGTGGAGGCATCAACGGGGATATCCTTAAAGCCCAGATTACCTGAACGATAGACGTTAAAATAACGTGTTTCTGTGTAATTATAACTGGAGTCGCTCCAGTGTCTCACCTTTGTGGCTTCAAAAAGCACATCACCGTCAGCATCGCAATCATAGAGCCAGAAAGGAGCATAAACACCTTTCATTTCCCTTATTTTGTTATCGTCAACAAAGTTTGAGGGAAGAAGGAGTTTGCCTTTACAAAAGGCTTTAAGAGCCTCACCGGCAGCTTTTTTATCAAGTTTGAAAGGTATAACACAGTCAGGCGTATTTTCCCCTGCAAGATTCTGATTCATGATTATGGGGCTTCCGCAATATGGACATTCGCTTGCAGCGGTTGTTTCGTCTAAAGTAAGGCGAGCCGCACATGAATGACAGACATATTCTTTAACACCTGCATTTTCAGCGTTATCATGCTTTTCAACTCCGTGAAAGTTATAGCTTTTTGTTTCAGTAAAATTCTTTTCAAAGTTGTGGATATCGTTTAACTCCTGCTCTGTGAAAACAGAGTCACAGTTTTCGCACTTAAAAGCCTGTGACACAGGGTCAAACTTAATATCAGACGCACAATTAGGGCATTTATATTCAAGAATTGATGTCATGTTCATTCACCTTATTTTGCATCGTTAACA
>JAZSFV010000155.1:0-4079 GCA_045532395.1 Acutalibacteraceae bacterium | reverse complement strand
TATAACATATAAAAACAAGGCTCCACTCGGAAGCCTTGTTTTTTTTTGCATTAAACATCAAATTTAGATACTACATTAATATATTCAACAATATCAATAATGCCCTTTGCATCCTTTGAATTCATTGTAAAATCAATATGTCTTTGAGCACCCTTTACTCGTATTCTTACTTTATCTGATTCTTTAAACAAACCAGCAAATGAGTTTGCTTCTTCCAAAGACATTTCAACATAAACATCTTCTTTCCAACCGCTACCGTAAACAAGAGGCTCAAACTTCGTATCCATAAAGTTTACAGAAAAATCCATTTCACCTTTATCGCTCTTAAATTTCATACCTGTCGGGTGAACAGGCGGTGTAAAACCATAGCCTTTTGTTTCATCGGCAAACAGCACTCTTAATATTATCTTTTTGCTACCGTCTTCTTTATGCCAGTAATACACATGTACAATGAGATTTCTGGTATCTGAAGCCCAATGGTCAAGTTCTGTTTTTGCATGTATCAGACGTTCATCTGACATGTCATCATCTTCCCAGAAAACCTTTTTTTGTGCTTCCGCAATTATAGCTTTTTTGTATTTTACGAGCAATGCTGAAACCTTTTCGTTTTCCGATTCTGGTTCAAGCATATTATATGCTTTCATTTTATCTCCTGAATCATATACTGCCTGCGCATCTTTGATTAACTTTTCAATTTTAAGGTTTTTAACTTCAACTATACGCTGGCTACTATCGCCATATTCGGAAATTTCTGAAAAAGCAGAAATTGCCTCATCATATCTTCCGTCCTGCAGATATTTTTCAGCGTTTGCATACTTTACACTGTACAACTCATTCTGCTTTTCAGTTTCTTTTTTATTGCTTATAAAAACTGCAACAAACAATGCCACCATAAGAACTAAAAACACCGATATAACTATAATCTGCTCTTTTTTCTTTCTTTTCGGATTATCGTTTACGGTTTCTTCAGTGAAGTCTTCATTTTCTGTTGCTTCATTATTTATATCTTCAAATTCATCTTCTGTTGTTTCATTGTTAACATCTTCAACAAGATTTTTATTATCTTCTGACATTTCTTTTACCTCCTTAAAAACTTGGTTTCAACCATTGTATTGACACAATTTTAGCATAAGGTCATAAAAAAATCAACAAATTCTCCCACTGCACATCAAAAAAAGCCTCAATCAAGGCTATTTCCCTGAATGAGGCTTGTTTGTTAAATAAGGAATTAAAGATTTTTGATGTCTTCTTTATTTACAAGTTTAACATCGTTTTTAGTGAGAACTTCGATTGCTTTTTCGTTATCTTCAACACGTACAACAACATAAGCATACTGTTTTGAAATTGTGATGAAAGCATACATATACTCAACGTTGATGCCGTTTGTATAGAGAAGTTCCATAACTCTTGAGAGGCTTCCCGGTTCATCAGGAATTGCAATGCCTACAACCTCTGTGATTGAAACGATGCAGTCGTTCTTCTGAAGTGCTGTCTTTGCTTTTTCTTCGTCACTTACGATAAGACGGAGAATACCGAAATCTCTTGTGTCTGCAATTGACATAGCGCGGATATCAACACTTTCCTGTGCCAGAATGTGAGTGATTTCACCAAGGGCACCTGCTTTGTTTTCAACGAAAATTGATAACTGATTAATAGTCATTACTTTTTCCTCCTTTATTTATTTCTGTTGTCAATAACACGTTTTGCTTTTCCTTCAGAACGTGCAATTGTATTGGGTGCTACAAGTTTAACATCGGCAGCAACACCAAGAAGAGACTTAAGACCGTCTTCAATAGCGTGTTCTGCCTTTGAAATGTGAGTAATTGTATCTGAGAATAATTTATCTGACATTTCAACCTGAACTTCGATTGTATCAAGGTTATTAACTCTTTCAACAACTATCTGATAGTTGGGCGCATATCCCATATTGAGAAGAACTGTTTCAATCTGCGACGGGAACACGTTAACACCTCTGATGATAAGCATATCGTCTGTTCTGCCCATAGGCTTTGTCATCTTGACGAAAGTTCTGCCGCAATCACATTTTTCATGCGAAAGAACTGCAATATCTCTTGTTCTGTAACGAAGAATGGGGAAAGCTTCCTTTGTGATACAACTGAAAACAATTTCACCCGGTTGACCATCAGGAACAGGTAATCCTGTATCAGGGTCAAGAGCTTCAATAATAAAGTGGTCTTCATTTACGTGCATGCCTGCCTGCTCTGAACATTCATAGGCAACACCGGGACCCATAATTTCTGTAAGTCCGTAAACGTCATAAGCCTTGATGCCAAGTTTTTCCTGGAGCTGAAGGCGCATTTCCTGAGTCCAGGGCTCTGCGCCGAAAATACCCGCTTTAAGAGAAAGCTTTGAAATATCAACGCCCATTTTTTCCATTGTTTCTGCAATATACATAGCGTAAGAAGGTGTGCAGCAAAGAACATCGGGACCAAAGTCCTGAAGAATTGTAATCTGTCTTGCTGTGTTGCCGCTTGAAACAGGAATTGCCATTGCTCCAAGCTTTGTTACACCACCATGAAAACCGAATCCGCCTGTAAAGAGACCGTAACCGTAAGAAACATGAACTTTTGAAGATTTATCTGCACCGATTGCTACAAGCTGACGAGCACAGATATCTTCCCAGATATCAAGGTCGTTTTTAGTATATCCTACAACAATCTGCTTACCTGTTGTACCGCTTGAAGCATGAACTCTTACAACGTCTTCCATATCGCATGCAAAAAGACCGTAAGGATATGTGTCTCTCAGGTCCTGCTTGCATGTAAAGGGAAGTTTGCTTATATCTTCAACTGATCTGATATCGTCAGGTGTAACACCTGCTTCTTCCATCTTCTGTCTGTAATAAGGAACTTTCTCGTATACTCTTTTAACTGTTTCTACAAGTCTCTCGCTCTGCCACTGGGTAATCTGTTCTCTGGAGGCAGTTTCGATTTCTTCTTGCCAATATTTCATAGGGTCATCTCTTTTCTGAAAACGGGATTAATAATTGTATCCGAGGCTTAAAGCCTTTTTGTTAAGTTCAATAAATTTAGGTTTAACAGATTCTTCAAGTGCTTTTTCCCATTTATCGTAGTCAATATGGAAATATTTTGCAAGTCTGCCCATAAGAACTACGTTAACTGCCTTTGATGAACCTGCTTCTTCAGCAAGTGACAATGCATCAATTCCGTCAATATCAAGGCCTTTCTCTTCAAGTTCATCAAGAATATTTTCAGGATAAACTGCAGCGCCTGTAATTACGGGCATCGGGTCAATCTGCTGGGTGTTAACGATAAGTTTACCGCCTTTTTTAAGGCAGTGCGCCCATCTTGCACCTTCAAGTTTTTCAAATGAAATAACGAAATCCGCTTCGCCTTCTTCGATGATGGGAGAATAAACTTTTTCACCGTATCTTACATAAGTTACAACAGAACCGCCTCTCTGGCTCATACCGTGAACTTCTGAAACTTTAACATCATAGCCTTCGTTCATAAGAACACGACCAAGAAGTTTACTTGCAAGGAGTGAACCCTGTCCGCCAACGCCGACAATCATTATGCTTTTTGTTTCCATGGTCTTACTCCTCCCCTTTAATTGCGTCAAATGCGCAAAGCTGTTCGCAAACTCCGCAACCTACGCAGAGTGTTGCATCAATGTGAGCCTTTTTGTTATGCATGCTGATTGCAGGGCAACCAAGCTTCATACATTTTTTACAGCTCTTACATTTATCTGTATCTACCTTAACAGGTTTCTTTGGTTTTACGTATTTAAGAAGTACGCAAGGTCTTCTTGAAATAATAACAGAAGGTTCTTCTGCTTCCAATTCTTCTTTAAGAACTTTATCACATTCGAGAAGATTGTAGGGGTCTACAACTCTTACTCTGTTGATGCCGATTGCACGGCAGAATGATTCAAGGTCGATTTTTGATGCAGGGTCACCCTTGATTGTGTAACCTGTTGTGGGGTTCTGCTGATGACCTGTCATACCTGTGATTGAGTTATCAAGAATAATAACTGTTGAATTTGATGCGTTGTAAGCAATATTTACAAGGCCTGTCATACCTGAATGCATGAATGTT
>JAZSFV010000140.1:0-1681 GCA_045532395.1 Acutalibacteraceae bacterium | reverse complement strand
TCCGTGAAAGAGTTTTCTTTCACGGATTTTTCTTATACGCCTAATGTTTTCTTTATATAATCTGAAATAAAATCAAAGCCCTTTATTGTGCCGAGGTTTTCAGGCACTGTTTTTTTGCCGTAAATAATCAACGGCACACATTCTCTTGTGTGGTCTGTGCCTTTGTAAAGAGGGTCACAGCCATGGTCTGCGGTAATTATAAGAATATCGTCATCTTTCATATTCTTTGTAAATTCATCAAGAAACATGTCAAACTCGCTTAATGCATTTGCATAGCCGTCACAGTCTCGTCTGTGGCCGTAAACCATGTCGAAATCAACAAGATTTACAAAACACAAACCGTGGAAATCAGTTTTCAGGGTTTCAAGCATTTTTTCCATACCCTCGTTGTTTGAATGGGTGAAGATGCTTTTTGTAATGCCCTTGCCTGCAAAAATATCTGTAATTTTGCCGATAGCAATAGTTTCCAGATTGTTGTTTTTAAGAATATCAAGAAGTGTTTCTTGTGGTGGCTCTGTGGAAAAATCATGTCTGTTTGATGTTCTTACGAATTTACCGTTTTCGTCAGTAAAAGGCCTTGCAATAACCCTGCCTACTGCATGCTTGCCCGTAAGGATTTTTCTTGCAATACGGCAATATTCATAGAGTTTTTCAGGCGGTACGATTTTTTCGTGTGCCGCAATCTGAAAAACGCTGTCAGCGGAAGTGTAGATAATAAGCTTGCCTGTTTTTAAATGCTCATCTCCGTAATCGCGGATAACTTCTGTGCCTGAATAAGTTTTGTTGCAAAGAGTACCAACGTTTGCTTCCTTTTCAAACTGACTGATTATTTCTTCAGGAAATCCGTCAGGGTAGGTGGGAAGCGGGTTTTCTGAAATAATTCCCGCAATTTCCCAGTGGCCGATAGTTGTATCTTTTCCTTTCGATAAGGGAGTAAGCCTTGCGATTTTTGCGGTAGGATTTTTTTCTTTTTCAAGATAATCAATGCCGTCAATATTTCCTAAACCCATTTTTATAAGGTTTTCAATATTAAATTTTTGAGATTCTGAAATGCTTTTTAACGTGTTTGCGCCTTCGTCACCGAAAGACTTACTGTCAGGTGCATGTCCTATTCCGAAACTGTCAAGCACGCAAAGGAAAATTCTTCTCATAATCTTATTGCAGTCTCCAGCGCAATTTCCATCATTTCGGTAAATGAGTTCTGACGGCTTTCTGCGTCGAGGGCTTCGCCTGTTATAATATTATCGCTTATAGTACAGATTGCAAGGGCGTTTTTCCTGGCTTTTGCTGCGTTCATGTAAAGTGCGGCTGCTTCCATTTCAATTGCGAGAATGCCCATTTCTATCCATTTGTCGTTGAATTTTTCGTCTGCGTTATAGAAAGTGTCTGAAGATAAAATATTGCCTACATGGAAGTTTGAGCCTTTCTTTTCGCATTCTTCTGCGCATGTTTTAAGCAAAGGATAACTTGCAGTTGCAGAGAAGTGACCGGGGAGATTGTATTGGTCCTGATAATTTGAGTTTGTTGATGCTCCCATGCCCAAAACTATGTCACGCACATTGATTTTTTCGTCCAATGCACCTGCAGAGCCTACACGGATAATATTATCCACGTCAAAGAAATTAAATAATTCATAACTGTAAATTCCGATGGAGGGCATGCCCATTCCGCTTGCCATAAC
>JAZSFV010000075.1:0-5222 GCA_045532395.1 Acutalibacteraceae bacterium | reverse complement strand
TTGCCTGATTAACTGCATTCTGACCTGTAGTTGCATCCAAAACCAGCAAGCTTTCGCGGTCAGAGTAAGGAAGTTCTTTATCGATAACTCTGTAGATTTTTGCAAGTTCGTCCATAAGATTTTTCTTGTTATGAAGTCTGCCTGCAGTATCGCAGATAATAATGTCTGCATTTCTTGAGATACCTGCCTGAATTGTATCGTACACAACTGCTGCAGGATCTGCGCCTTCTTTATGTTTAACAATATCAACGCCTGCTCTGTCTGCCCATACTTCAAGCTGTTCGATAGCAGCCGCTCTGAAAGTATCTGCAGCGCCGAGGATAACTTTTTTACCCTGAGCTTTATACATTGCAGCCATTTTGCCGATTGTAGTGGTTTTACCAACACCGTTTACGCCGATTACAAGAATAACAGAAGGCATTGTGATAAGGCTCATTTCTTCTTCGCCTTTAAGCATTTCTGCAACAATTTCCTTAATCTGGTCTTTAACCTTTGCGGGTGTGCCGATATTTTTTTCTTTTACTCTTTCGCGGAGTTTTTCAACGATTTCTGATGCAGTTACTACACCAACATCGCCCATTACAAGAATTTCTTCAAGGTCTTCGTATAATTCCTCGTCAATATCTTTGTAGCTGTGGAGCATGTTTTCGATTGCTCCTGCCATACTTTCCCTTGTCTTTTTAAGACCTAAACTGAATTTTTTAAAAATGCCCATTGAAATTCTCCTTATTGTATTAAATCTTCGTTGCCTGAATCTGAGGTAGTCTCTTCAGGAACATCTGTTTCTCCGTCCTGGTTTTGTGACGGATTCTGATTTTTATCTTCATTGAAATAATAAGCATAAATATCTCTCGCTACGGGTGCAACTGATGCACCTGCATCTGCACCTTCCAGAGCTACACAAATTGCAATTTCAGGATTATCATAGGGAGCGTAAGTTATAAGGAAACCGTTGTTGCAGATTTTCTTTGTTCCGTTGATAACCTTTTCAACCTGAGAAGTACCTGTTTTTGCGGCAGCTTTTATGGGAAGACCGCTGAACACATATTTACAGAAACCTTCTGTTCCTACAAGAAGCATACCCTGACGCACATAATCAAGAGCTTCCTTTGACATGCCTGTGTGAGCCAGAACTACAGGTTTATTTTCGAAAATAGTTGTTGCATAGTTATATGATTTTATTGATTTGATAAGCGTACATTTATATCTTGTGCCGCCGTTTGCAATTGTTGCACAATAGTTTGCGAGCTGAAGTGGTGTTGCCTGGTCACCTGCGTTACCGATTGCAGACTGCAGAGCAAAGCCGGGGTACCATTCCTGGCCGAGAGTCTGTCTGTATGCAGGGCTGTCAAGAGTACCTACAGCTTCTTCTACTTCTACGCCTGTTTTCTGGGCAAAGCCGAGAATCTTTCTGTATTCGTTCATTTTGGTGATACCTAATTTTTCACCAAGCTGATAGAAGAAAATATTGCATGAATGGTTAATTGCCGATACAACATTTGTAAAACCATGAGAACTTGTACACTTAAGAACAATGTCTTTGTAAGAATAAGTACTGTAACAGAAAGTTCCGTCATCTTTGCCGATTGCACCTTCTTCAAGACCTGCCAGTGCAATTGCAGGTTTCATTGTTGAACCGGGAACATAGGTGCTTAAAAATGCTCTGTTCCACAAAGGTGCTGCAGAATCTTTTGCAAGTTTTTTATAGTCTTTACTGTAATCTTCTACGTTATAGCTGGGATAAGTTGCGGCGGCAAGGACTTCGCCTGTGTCAACCTTGATAACAACCGCACTGCCTGCCGGCGGAGAGCCGTCACCTTCAAGATTTTCAAGACAATTTTTAACTGCATCCTGTGTAATTTTCTGCAGAGGAGCATCAATAGTAAGAATAATATTGTTTCCCTGCTCAGGGTTTACGGTATATTCAACTCTTGTCTGACCTGATGCGTCGTTATAATAAGTCTTTATACCGTTTTTACCCTTAAGGTATTTTTCCATTGAAAGTTCAATACCGTTTTTACCGATGATATCTGTCATACCGTAAGTTTCTTTATTTTTTTCATATTCCTCAGCACTGATAACACCTGTCATGCCGATAATATGCGGAGCAATTGTGCCGTCGGTATATTCGCGGTATGTTGTGATTTCAACATCAACTCCGGGCAAGGAAACACTGTTTTCTTTTATAACAGACACAAGCTTGTCGGAAACATCGTCTGCGAAAGTGTACGGATTTGACTTGCTGAAACTTTTAAGAAGCATTTCGTAGCAGACAGATGCAATTTTACATGCATCCTGCTTTGAATATGCCTGAAGGCTATATCTGTCTATCAACGCATCAAGGCAGTTTTCAGCCGTTGCGTAACTGTTGAGGTTAAGCTTGTCGCGGCTTTTCATCAGAGCGATATCTTCTTCTCTGTCTTCTTCAAAAGTTACGTTACCGTAAGCATCTACTTCCAGCGGAAGATTGTCTATCCATTCTTCGCCTGATTTTTCAAAAAGATTTATAAGGCTTAAGATTATTCTGTTTCTTTCTTCCTGCTTTTCAGATGAAGGGAATTTATTTGATGCATCAAAAATTACTGCATTACCCTGACGGTTTGTTACCAAGGGATAACCGTTTCTGTCAAGAATTTCTCCCCTTGTGGATTTAACTGTTACAGAGTGCGACGAAACAGTTTTACCTGCATTGATATAATCTTTACCATGGATAATCTGAAAATATCCTAATCTTATTGTGAAAACGAGAAAAATAGCAACTAACACACCGATAACTGCATAATCTCTTCTGTTAAGTTTACGCACCCTGAACACCTCCCCGGAAAATTTTTTAAGAAGTTATACTTTAAACCATTTTTCTATAGGTCTTATTATGAAATAAATTACGATTCCTGTAATCACCGTATATATGCACGACAAAAGATAGAAGCTGAAATAAGAAGCGAATGCACCCTGGGGATTAGGAATAAGAACAAAGAAAATCCAATAAAATGTGTTGTGGATAAAGGTTACAGAAAAAGTGAATATCATTGAACTGAAAAGAGTGTTGCGGATTCTTCTTCTCACAAGCATGGAAACGAAAAACGCACAAATGCATATAATCAGCGAATGATAAAAATATCCTCTTACGCTTACAAAATCCCACAAAAGCCCTGCGCCAAGCCCGAAAAACAAGCTCACAATTTCGCTTTCAAACATCGAAATGCAGATAACTACGGGAATAAGAAGCATAGCGTTTGCCGAAAACATTTTCGGAAAAGCATGAGGTGTATTCTGTAAAACTGCGGCAAGAACAATGATAACACCAAGTAAAAAACGTTTTATATAAATTGGTAAGTTTTCTTTTATCATTATTCTTCACCACCTTTTATCAGTTAGTTGTTGTGACACCCTGTCCGTTAAAACTTTTTATTACAAATACTTCACGCAAGTCAGCAATCGCAACGCCGGGATTAATAACCGCGTATACAGACACTGTTTTTGCATCGTTAAGCACATCGCTTACGGTGCCTATTATAAGGTCTTTCGGATAAATTCCGCCGATTCCTGAAGTGCAGATAACCGAACCGCTTGTGATGGAAGTTGTGTTTTTAAGCCCGGGCATCATGCATTTATCTTCTTTGGATAATTCGTTGTTTGTTGTGACATAACCGTATTCACGGCTCTGTATGTCGTAGGCTCCTACGTTTACATCAGGGTCTAGAATCGTTTTCACAACCGCCGTATTTGCTTTTACGCTTGAAACAACTCCGACAAGATGTTTGCCGTAAATTACAGGGTCGTTAACCTCTACACCTGAAGTTGAACCTTTTGATATTACAAAAGAGTAGTACATATCGGCTGAATCCTTTGCGATAACGGAAGCGTTTTCAAATTCGAAATCCGGATTTTCTTCCTTAACATCAAGAAATTCTTCATATACTGCTATTTTCTGCTTTGCCTGCTCAAACTCAACAAGCTGCACCTGATATTTTTCAACTTCCGATTCAAGTTCTTTTATCCTTTCGGCATAAGTTGCTGATGAACGGAAATTAATCTTGAAATCGTTTGTCTTCGCAGCAAGGAAAGAAGAAAATCTTTCTATCGGAGAAAAGGTTGCACTGATTACAGAAGCAATCGGAGATGTTCCGTTATGAGAAAGTGCTGCAAAAACAGTACCTATCAGAAGAGCCGATACTACACAAGCAAGAATTTTAAATTTTTTACCTCTGAAAAATTCTCCCATTTTCAATGAGTCCTTTCGGATTTATTTGAGTGTGTTTGATTCAAGACTGATACCTGTTCCGTTAACAACGCAATCAAGAGGATTCTGCGCAATATGAACGGGCATTTTTGTTTCAATTGCGATAAGTTTATCAAGTCCGCGGAGAAGCGCACCGCCACCTGTGAGCATGATACCGTTATCGATAATATCTGATGCTAATTCAGGCGGTGTTTTTTCAAGAGTTGAACGGATTGCTTCAACAATAAGGCTTACTGAATCTGCAAGTGCTTCGCGGATTTCGTCTGCTGAAACTTCGATAAGCTTGGGAAGACCGTCAATCTGGCTTCTGCCTTTTACTGTCATTGTGCCTTCGTTTTCGTAAGGATATGCAGAGCCGATGTTGACTTTTATATCTTCTGCTGTTCTTTCACCGATAAGCACATTGTATTTTTTTCTGATATGAGCAATAATTGCTTCGTCAAGTTTGTCACCTGCGCATCTTGCTGAACGTGATGTTACGATATCGCCGAGAGAAATAACTGCAACCTCTGCAGTACCGCCACCGATATCCACAACCAGGCTTCCCTTTGCTTCTCTTTCGGGAAGACCTGCACCGATTGCTGCTGCCATCGGTTCTTCAATAAGGCTTACATATTTTGCACCTGCTGACCTTGCAGCATCGTGAACTGCACGTCTTTCAACGCTTGTAACACCTGAGGGAATACAGATTCTTACTTTTGCTCTTGAGAAAGGAGAACCGCTGATTGCTCTGCGAATGAATTCCTTAAGCATGTCTGAAGTAATATCAAAGTCTGCAATAACACCATCTTTAAGAGGACGTACTGCTACGATAGAACCGGGAGTTCTGCCGATCATTTCTTTTGCTTCAGTTCCTACCGCAACAACTTTAGGCGGATTTGAACGCTCATCTACTGCATCAACAGAAGGCTCTCTTATCACAATTCCTTTACCCTTGACAAAAACAAGTGTGTTAGCAGTACCGAGGTCTATTCCCACT
>JAZSFV010000246.1:0-5385 GCA_045532395.1 Acutalibacteraceae bacterium | reverse complement strand
ATCCTTTTTTCTCTACACTTTCTATTGCACCTTCAATAACTTTAAAGGAGTCTTCACTTAAATTAAATCCGCCGTAAAAAGAAAACTTATTTTCAGATGAAGACACAGTAAAGTTTTCATTCAATTTTAAAAGAACAGTTTCATCTGTTTCTTCATAAACTTTGCCGTTTTTCACATACCACCAAAGATTATTTTCTTTCTTTATCAGTGCATTATAATTTTCATCAACTATACCGTCTTTATAGTAAAAAAAGCCACCATCTTTCGGATAAAATCCGTCTTGACGTGTAACATGTGTTTCTGCTTGTTCTTGTACTGCAGGAACAGAAGTTTTTTTATGGTGATGTATAACCGCAAAAGATACAACGCCTATGGTAACAACTAAGATAATAGAAAAAATAATGTTTATATGTTTATTTTTCAACTGAATTTCCTCTTTAATAAAACATGATTTTGCGGTCACCCTTTACGAGCAACCGCAAAAACTTATTTATGATTTTTAATGTAATATTTATAGAATTTAACACCTGCAGCAACGTTGTCAGTAGAAATATTTTCGTTTGCTGCGTGCATGGCTGCAAGCTGCTGGGGATTCATTTTAACAGGACAGAATCTTAAGCAGTTATCAGTAACTCTCTCATAGAATCTGCTGTCTGTTGCACCTGCCATATAATAAGGCGTAACACATACATCAGGGCGTACTTCGTTTATACACTGTTTAAGGTATGTGAACGCTTCTCCGTTGGGGTCTGTTACTTTTGATGCACTTCTTCTGTTCATAGGTTCAACTTTAAGGTCGTATTTTTCTGCAATTTTTTTAAGAACCGCAATTGAAGCATCTGCATCCTGATGAGTTGAAGGTCTGATATTGCAGATAACATAAGCTTCGTCGGGAATAACATTAGGCGCAGTTGAACCGCCGCACATTGTAAACGCACATGTGGTTGAAAGGAATGCTTCACCGAAAGATGAAAGTGACGGTAAAAGAGCTACAAGAACGGGTTTGAAGAGCCACACGTTACCAAGCACAAGTCTCATGGGGAAAGAAGCATATGCTGCAACTGATGAAAACATCTGTTTAACAGGTGTGTCCATATATTTTTTAAAAGGTTTCTTTGTTTCAACTTCGTTTACAAATGCTGCAAGGCGTGCAAGAGGAGTATTTTTAGGCGGAGTTGATGAATGACCACCTGCACCTTTTGCAGTGATTTTTATATTGCAATTACCTTTTTCAACAATACCGATTGCAGCAGTATCACAAGAAACACCGGGGAAAGCTTTTTCCATGATTGTTCCACCCTCGTCAAGAACAGAAAGAAGTCTGACGTTGTTCTTTTCAAGGTGGTCAATAATAAGGTCTGCACCGCCACCGAAAATTTCTTCGTTAGCAGAAAAAGCAAGGTAAACATCACATTCGGGAACGAAGTTTTCAGCAAGCAATTCTTCAACTGCAGAAAGTTCAGCAAGAACTGTACATTTACAGTCCATAGCACCTCTGCCATGAACTGCACCGTCTGCAATTTCACCTGAAAACGGGTCGTACTTCCAGTCAGTTTCTTCTGCAGGAACAACGTCCTGATGTCCCATAAGAAGAAATGCACGTGAAGAATCTTTACCTACCCATTTATAAAGAAGATTACCCTGAATTTCTGTTCTTTCGAGGTGTTTATGAACAAGCGGAAAATCTTCTTCAATAACCTTGTGAAGTTTATAAAACTCTGTAAGGTCTGTGTTACCTCTCATTGAAATGGTAGGAATTTTTACCATTCTTGAAAGTTTTTCAGCATACATTTTTTCTTCTTCTTTTGTGAAGTCGAGTGTTGCTTTTCCTGGTGCAGGTTTTGCTTTGATTCTTATAGCGTTAATAACTGCAACAAGTAAAACACCTACAATCACAGCAACTATTGCAAGAATAACATAAATTACGGGATTCATTTTGCTTCCTCCAATTTTTCAAGCACAGGCTCTTTCTGGATACCGATGGGCTTGAAGAAATAATATTTTGTATAATCTTCCCAGATAACACGCCAAGCATCAGGACCATGCCACTGTCTGTTCATGTCGTTGTTATGGATTGCACCGAAGCTGTTGTAACGGTGGCCGAAAGCAGTGATTTCAATAAGATGCTCCCCTGCTTCAAGGTGTCCGAGTTGTACAGAATAAGGTTCAAAGGCAATTCTGCCACAATCTCTGCCATCTACTGAAACTGCGATAATCGGGTTTCTGAACATTGTACATGAAAGTCTGTAATCGCCTTCTTCAACGTTTACTTTATATTTATAAGTAAGGTTACCGCCGTAGAAAGGCATATCATATCTTATATATTCGCCGAAACAGATTTTCTCACGTTTTTCGACAATTGTAATTCTTTCGCCTTCAACCTTAACACCGAAGTTACCAAGCAGATAACCCCATTCAACGTTTGTTTTCTTAACAAAGGGCATTTTGATTTCAATTGTGTTATCGCCTTTATGAAGTTTGCCGATGTTCATTTTAACAAGACATTCGTCAACATAGAAGCCTTCATATTTTTGCTGGAGAATGTTTCCGTTTACTTTGATTTCGCAAAGTTCAGGTCTTTCATAAGCAAAATATACGTCATCTTCTGTATCAATTTCAGAATGAATTATATAACGAAGCTGGAGTGTATGGCTTGAATTTTCTTCGTTCTTGATTACCCAGGGCTGTGCGACTGATTCTTTTCTTGAAGGATAGCCGATAATATCTCTGAATTTATCGTCGATAAGAAGAACTTCTTCTTCCGGTTGCCATTCACCACCATCAAAAGAATACTCTGCTCTTTCAAGAAGCGCAACGTTAGGCTCTGACATTTCATATTCCATATCACCAAGAAGATGGATTTTCTTTTCAACTTCACGTTCAGTTACAACAAGTTCTGATGAATGTTCAGGTGCTTCTGTAAGTTTGAGAAGAATACTGTCATGACGGAAATATTGTTTCTTCATAACAGTAAATCCGCCCTTGCAATCTGTTGCAACTTCTTCAATTTCACCTGTTAATGTATCGTAAAGTTCTGCTTTATACGAGCCTTTGATTTTGATTGTAAGCTCAGTATCTCTCACAAGGTCAGGAGTAGGAACTCTCACTGCATTTGCAATAAACAACCATTTGCAATCGTTATCGTTTCTCATCTGATAGAAAAGATTGTTTGCAGTTTTTCCGTTACCGTCGATAAGGTAAACAGTTTTTATATCTTCAAGACTCTTGACAAGACTTGCCTGAGTAAATGAAACATTATCGCATTCTTTTGCAAAACAGACAGCTTCATCGCTTTCAACTGCGTCAACATGCTTCGGAACAGAACCGAGGAAAATAACCTTACCGCCCGCTTTTCTGAAAGATTTAAGTCTTTCGAGAGTAGTTTCTCTTATAGTTTCAAGTGCGGGAACAATAACAACATCATAAGCCATTTCGCCTACGGTGAATTTATTGCCTTCCTGATTTTTATTTTGTGACGGAAGAAGTGATTCAGCAATAAAATCAAAATCAAGCTGATTTGAAAGAAGCCAGAAAACTACATTCTGGAAATTCTGTTCAAGCTCTTCTCTGTAAAGAGCAGTCTGTTCCTGAGGACCAAAACGTACCCAATAGCTTTCAATAGGATGAATAAGACCGATTTTAACTTCAGGTTTACCACGTGTCATGGCAGTGTTTACACGTGCAAAATGGTCTTCAATAAGTTTATATTCTTTATACCAGGGAGACTGATAGAAGATTGACGCAGGATAGTCACGTTTTGCTTCACCTTCCATGCTATACCATGAAAGATGATGAACACGGTTTGTAATGCCGAGAACTGCCTGCCAGTCGCCTTGTTGTTTGTGACCTCTGAAATCAAAGTTCCAGCCTGTTACACCGTAAAGTTCACTGAGAACACCTTCTCTGCCGTACTGGTGAGTTGCACTCTGTGCCTGCTTTGCAGTTGTATATTCTCTCTGGTCGCAAAGCATATCAATACCGGGAAGGCCAAACGAACGATAAGAACGCATAGCTTCGCCTATAGCTGAAGTCTGTGAATTAAGGCTCTGCTCTTCCATCATATGACCTGTAAGAGGAAGATTATGTTCATCGCACCATTTACCGATTGTATCAGCAAATGCAGATGCTAAAAGTTCAGATGTAAGGTCATGGAATCTGTATCTTGCAAGTGAAATTTCAGACTGTGGCAAATCCCAGAAAATTTCAGGAAGTGTGTCAAAGAAATCTTCACCGTATTTTTCTTTGTAAATTTCAGGAAGTCTGCCTGTGTAAGGAATGATTTCACTTGTTTTATCTTCTGCAAAATCAAGTGAAGTTTTTCTTGTATGCTGAGGCTCGTCGGTAAAGATTGCAGGGACAGTGTCGCCGATATAATCTTTAAGACAATCGTAATATTTCTGATGCGTTACTTCAACAAATTTTGAAATAGCATCAGGATTGAGTGTATCTGCATAAGTCTGGTTATTAAACCATGGGGATTCTTTTGAAACCTCTAAATATGCGTACCAAACGTTATCACCATCTTCGTTTTCACTAAGACGCTTATAGCTTTTAAGATAGCCGTTTTCCAAAGTAATATCGTATTTTGCAAGAAGTTCACCATCTTTTGTAAGTGTGCCCATACTCTGCGAATCATTGAGTTTTCTTTCAACCGCATCTTCTTTCTTAATGGGAGAAAAAGCAATGTATCTTGCTCTGTACTCTTCGTTGCAAGTAACAAGACCGCCTGCAAAACCTGAAGGCCAACGGTCTTCATCGTAAAGATATGCTTTCATATCTTTTTCTTTTGCACGCTCTACAACGGCTTTGATATGTTCAAGATATTCGTCACTCATATAGTCAATATCAAGACCTGTACGACAATGCATATGTGCACCGCCTATACCCATCTCTTCAAAGTAATCAAGCTGTTTTTTCATTTTTTCCTTATCCAGGTTGTTATTGAGTGCCCAGAAAGGTTCGCCACGGTATTCATTTGTGGGATTTTTGAAAAGCTCTTTACTTAAACTTTTTTCTTTTGACTTTGGAAAAATCATTTCTATCTCTCCTTTTTAAAAAGCCGCACATAGTTTTATGTACGGCTTAAATTTTACATTCGCATTTTTTTATTAGCAACAGCCAGCGCCTTACTTACTGCAGATGCCACAATAAGACACGATGCTATTTCGACAATACCATTCAGACCAACCATTATAACAACAAGAGAAATCAGATTCGATGCTCCCTGAGCCACCATTATGCCCTGAATAAAATCTGTTTTACCAAAGAGCAATATGAGTGATGACATAAAGAATAATGTGTTAAAAATCGGTCCGCTTGCTGCTGCAACGGGATAAGAAATTCCAGCAGCTTTTTTACCACCAAGAGCACCTGAAGTCGGATCGT
>JAZSFV010000093.1:0-5970 GCA_045532395.1 Acutalibacteraceae bacterium | reverse complement strand
TCCGGATTTCGACTACATAGAGGTAAGAAAACAGGAGTCTGCCGCAATCAATTTTATCAATTCGAGTAATTATTACTTTGATAATTTTCCCAATGCTCAAAAGAATGAGTATTATTCCGTAACGTGTTGGGATTACAGTGTCCAAGAAAAGCACGGGAAAGTGATGTTCGAATTGCTTAATTTGGATATTAGGGGTCATTAAATTTTCCTGAATCGCGTCTGTTGTTAAACTTCGCTTCATATAGTTGTTATATAATATATGTAAATTGTATAATCGTATATGTAATATTTTAGGTTAAAAGTAACAAGACAAACAAGTTTTGGAATCATTATGTTTTTTGGAAATATTTCATAAATATTTCAAATAATTTCAAAAATACTCTTGCATTTTACAAAAACAGGGAGTATAATGAACTTAACAATGTGGATGTATGCACGCGTTTTACGTTTTAAATGTAAAAAATGTGTAAAAAAGCCATAGTTAGCGTACAAGTTTGGGTAAAAAGTTCCTAAAAGTATTCTTTTATGGTGTCCACTTGAATATTTATTAACAGGAGGCATATATATGAAAACATCTGTCTTCAAGAAGGCGGTCGCACTTGTTCTCAGCTTTATGATGCTGTTCAGTATGATCGCAACAGCTGTCAGTGCAACTGAAGCTGCATCTCTGAATGTTACTACAGATAAGGATATTTATTCTGTTGGTGACGAAGTTGTTATTACCGCAACTCTTCCTTCTATCGGAGCATTCCAGGGAATTGGTCTTAGCGTAGACTATTGCGATGAGACGTTTACTTTTGTAAGCGCTCAATGGGTGGCCGATGGTGTATTGACCGACTATACTTCTGATGTTAAGCGCGGCGTTTTTGCATTTGCAAACGATACCGAGTTTGAAGGCGATGTCTTCGTTTTGACTCTTTCTGTCAATGAAGATGCAGTTGCTGAAGAAGAAGTTGTCACTTTGACTCCCGTTATCAAGAACGCAGCTGGCGACGTTATCGACTGTGAAGCCGGTAGTGTTGTTGTTGCTATCAAGTATGCTTGCGAGCACGTTTATGACAATGATTGTGACGCTGAGTGTAACCTTTGCGGCGAGAATCGTGAAGTAGCAGATCACGTTTACGACAATGATTGTGATGCTGATTGTAACGTTTGCGGTGCTACCCGTGAGGTAGGCGACCACGTTTATGACAACGCTTGCGATGATAAGTGTAACGTCTGTGGCGCTACCCGTTTGGTAGGCAATCACGTTTACGATAACGCATGTGATGCTGATTGTAACGAATGCGGCGACACTCGTGTACCCGCAGACCACGTTTATGACAACGGCTGCGATGCTGATTGTAACGTTTGTGGCGCTATTCGTGAGGTAGCAGATCACGTTTACGACAACGACTGCGATGCTGATTGTAACACCTGTGGTGAAACTCGTGAGGTAGCAGGTCACGTTTACGACAACGATTGTGATGCTGATTGTAACACCTGTGGTGAAACCCGTGAGGTCGCAGGTCACGTTTACGATAACGATTGTGATGCTGATTGTAATACTTGCGGTGAAACCCGTGAGGTAGCAGATCATGCATGGGAAACTAAGTATGACGATAACGGCCACTGGACCGAGTGCAACTGCGGCGCAACTTCTGATGTTGTAGCCCATGAGTACACTTGGGAAGTTACCACTGAAGCTACTGACGCTGCAAACGGTGAAAAGAGCGGTACTTGTGATTGCGGTCACACCACTACCAAGATTGTTCCCCGTAAGCTTAAGATGAACACTGTTACCCTTACCCTTGCTAATAGCATCGCTGCTAACTTCAAGGCAAATGGTGAGCATTTCACAACCTATGGTTATACCGATCCGTACATGAAAATCGTTCGTGGCGATAAGGTTGAAGAAATTCCCCTTACTGAAATCGAAACTGATGGTAATGCACGTCGTGTATTTACCTTTGGTATCACTCCTCAGTTGTTGAACGATGAGTTCGAGTATTATCTCTGCGCATATTATGATGGCGAGTTGTACACAAGTGATGTTAAAACTTATAAAATTGCAAATTATTGCTATTCTCAGGCACGTAAGAGCACTACCACGGCAGCCTTTAAGACTTTGTACGTTGACTTGTTGAATTATGCAACAGCTGCACAGATTCAGAAAAACCACAACACCGATAATCTTGCAAATGCTGATTTGTCAGATACTGAAAAGGCATGGGGTACAACTCCCTTGTATAATAAGACTGATTATACATCAGTAACTAACAAGAACCATGCAGTTATTGATAACCCCACTGCAGAGTTCAAGACCGTTACTTTGAGATTGGATCAGACTGTTGAGGTTAAGCTCTCTGCAGTATTCCCCAGCAACGATATTGCTAAGTATAAAGTTATAGCAACTAACGGTAGCACTGTTTGGGAAATCACTTCAGATTCGTTCATAGCCACTACTACTGATAAGCGCTACGATTTCTATTTCAGCGGTTTGGCAGCTCATCAGATGGATGATACTGTTGAATACACTGTTTATGAAATCACCGATAATGGCGATGTAGCTATCAGTAACACCCTTGCATATAGTGTTGAGTCTTATGTTTATAGTAACATTGAGAAGGAAACAGTAGCTGCAACTATGAAGGACGTTTATGCTTATTTGATGGCATACGGACGCGCAGCAAATAATGCTAGATAAGCTAATCGTTAATTTCTTGTTTTACTGAATCTCGACTTTGTGTCGATTCAAATATATTTTTGAGAGGAGGCCATACAATGTTTAAGGCACCTGAGGCAGAAATCGTATTGTTCCTCGCACAGGACGTTGTCACTACTAGCACTGACAACGACGACTCTGATGCACCCATTGAGGGCGATGAAGAGGAGCTCTAATTATCAAACATAATTAGCAAGCTTGCGAACAATTGATTTGCGCAAACGAAAGAGGACGGACCCGCGTGGCCCGTCCTTTTTCATTTTGTCGTAAGAATTAACAATAATAATTTGTTAGATTAGTTTGTTTTATTTCAAAGAATAATCCAAAGTAAATATTTGCATCAAATTAATAAATAAAGGTTGCTAATTTTGATGTGTGATGTTATAATGAATTGTAAATTTGTAGTATATGAGTTTTTGTCATTCTGAGGAGTGAAGCGACGAAGAATCTTTTCAAAAAGATCCATCACTGCGTTCAGGATGGCAAATAAAGTGGGTTAAAAGATTCCTCACTGCGTTCGGAATGACAGAGAAGGCTTTAAGATTCCTTGTTTTACTTGGAATAACAGATTTTATAAAACAATTTAAAGAATTTCAGAAAGTGTGTGTGTAATGCCAAAAATTAAAATTGCCGATTTAATTATTGACATAAAAAATAAATACCGACATCTTAAACGGCAATGCACCGATTATATCTATAACGGTGATGAGCCGACCGATATTTTAGTTAAAGTTACTCAAGAGGAAATGGATGCTGAGGCGAAAGAGTATGATACTGAGTTCCATCCGGCACTTTTGGAAAGCACCTGCGCTTACCGTCAAATAGCTAATGCACTGCCAACATATGATGCTCTCTTAATGCACGGTGCGACCTTTGCCATTGACGACAGAGGTATTATTTTTATTGCCCGCAGCGGTACAGGGAAATCAACCCATTTAATGCTTTGGCAAAAGCTATATGGTGATAAAATAACCATTGTAAATGGCGACAAACCCATTATTCGTTTTTTTGACGGCATACCTTATGCTTATGGTACACCTTGGGCAGGTAAAGAAAAATTACAGACCAACACTCGTGTAAGATTGACAGATATATGCATCCTTGAACGCGGTGTCGAAAATTCGACTGTAAAGGTTGACCCTGCGGAATATCTTGACCAGATAATGCAACAGGTTTTGCACCCTGCTGACCCTATTGCTGCATTTAAAATGCTTGAATTGGTCGATGGTCTTGCTCAAAAATGCAATTTTTGGAATATTAAGTGTAATATTTCTGATGAAGCGGCCATTTGTTCGTATAATGCAATTTTTGAAAGTGATATTTAATTGTTTTAATATGTTGCTTTAGCGCAGTTTTTTGTCAAATGGAGTGTTATATGATATTTATAATGAAAATGATTCCGTCTGGGTTGAAATGCAGAATCAAGACTTTTTTTAAAACCATAGAAACAGTTAAAGGCGAAGGTTACAACAGTTTTGGTATTTGTTTTGATTTATTGTATTGTTTGATTCGCTTTCGTGTTTCGTGTGATGAATATTTGAAATATAGATTCTATGAACTCAGTAATCGATATCGTAAATACTTTGTGCTTATTTATCATCAAAGGCATAAATATATTAAAATTACAACCAGAAGGTTCACCTATTCGAAGTTTGGCTTTTATAAAAAAATACCGGATTTATTTCTTCGTGAGATAATCTGCATACCCGAATGCGGAGAAGAAATTTTTTTGGAATTTGCCAGATACCATAAAAAGTTCATTATAAAACCTGATAGAGGTTCTTTAGGCAAAGGTATTGAGGTGTTTGAATATACCGATGACGAGCATGCAAAAGAATTGTATAAGAAATCGTTTGAGGGACAGATCATTTGTGAAGAATACATATCTCAACATAGAGCTTTAAAAGATTTGAATCCTTTTTCGGTTAACACAATTAGAGTCGTTACCTTACTCTGTGACGGTGAAGTTAAGATACTTTCTGCCGCTTTAAAGTCAGGAGTAGGTTCAGATTCCATCGCCGATAATATGCATAAAGGTGGAATCGGTGCTCAGATTGATATTGCAACGGGTATAGTATCGACATTTGGGTATGACTATAAATACAATAGATACACACATCATCCAATTTCGAATTTAAAAATAATTGGTTTTGAGGTTCCCAACTGGAATAAGGTTGTTGAACGTGTGACGGAAGCCCACAAACGGTTGCCGCAGTGTTCAATATTTGGTTGGGATGTTGCAATAACTCAGGATGATGTTGACATTGTTGAAGCAAACAATGCTCCCGGTCCTATGCTCATGCAAACTATGGATAGAGTGCCAAAAGGCAGAGAGCTTTTCAAATTGTTCAAAAAAGGCAATCCCAATAAAATAGAAATTGCGGTACCTAAAGCGAAAAAAAAGAAAAAGTAAATATAAATTTCTAACGGAGGTTTTTATTATGAAACTTAAATACAAATTTGTTGTAAAATCTGTTGCAGGCAAGGCTGTTGCTGTTGCTGTCGGTGATGATAACATCGCTTTCAACGGAATGATTAAGCTCAACGAAACCGGTGAATTTATTTTCAATATGCTCAATGGTGAAGGCACCACTTTGGCCGATGTTAGCGCTGCTTTGATGCAGAAATATGATATTGATGAGCCCACTGCTACCGATGCTGCAAAAGGCTTTATTGACAACCTTTCTGCAAATGGTTTGATTGTTGAATGATTAACTCGAAAATAGAAGAAATCATCGAGCGTGACGGCGAAATTCTCGAAATGACGGTCGGCGACAGCATGGAACCTATGCTGCACAACCGTCAGAATCCAATTGTTATTTCAAAGATCACACGTAAGCCAAAAAAATACGATGTCGTTCTTTTTAAGCGAGATACCGGTGAGTATGTTCTGCACCGTATTTTTAAGGTGCGAAATGACAAGTATTGGATATACGGAGACAACCGCGCATTTGGTGACAAGGATATAACCGATCGACATTTCATCGGTATTTTGAAAGGCTATTACATTGGGGATACCTATATCGACTGTGAAACCAATGCCGAATACAAAAAGTACGTTAAAAGACTGAAAATGACTCACGCATTAAAACGCATTTTTTACAGATTGGTGAGAATTTTAAAAAGCATAAAACACGATAAATAACCTATTCTGAAAGTTATACTTTTAGAATAGGTTTCGTTTTTTTTATATATAATTTCGTATTTGTTACATTGATAAAATAAAGCGATATAAATTAATGAAAAAAATATCAACAAAGGACATG
>JAZSFV010000007.1:0-2134 GCA_045532395.1 Acutalibacteraceae bacterium | reverse complement strand
GTAAGAACACGTGAAACGTCTCTTTTAACAATACCTTTTGCAAGTGCCGGGTCTTCCATCTGCTCGCAGATAGCAACCTTATAGCCCTTTGCCACAAGCCTTGCAAGATAGTTCTCTACACTGTGAAACGGTACGCCACACATGGGTGCACGTTCTTCCTGACCGCAATCACGGCCTGTAAGTACAAGTTCTAATTCTTTTGAAGCAATTTTTGCATCTTCAAAAAACATCTCGTAAAAATCGCCCAGTCGGAAAAACAAAAGCGTATCCGGATAATCTTTTTTAATTTCAAAATATTGCTTCATCATTGGCGTTAATTCTGCCATTGTTTTTCCTCCTTTCATTTTACCGTATCTGGCTTTTCAGCCGGATACGAACATTTTTAATCAGTGGCAATCAGAGCCGCATGAAGCACAGTTGCCTGAGCACTGATGAGCGTTAGGGTCACAAGTTTCAGGGTCTTCACCGTAAGCACACATGCTGATGATACCTGTGATATATTTCATGAGCTGGTCAAAATCGTTTTTAGCAATTTCAAAGTTTCTCATGTTTTCGTTTTCCATAACTTTTGAGTAAACTTCGTTGAACTGTTTTTCAAATTCCTGAAGTTTTGCTTCATCAGCTTCAGCACCTTTTGATGCTTCGTGGTTGTAAGACATGTGGATAAGCTGAATCTGCTGCATCATTTCGTTGAGTTCAGCATCTGCTTCGTTCTTATCTCTTGCTGCCATAAAAGTTTTATAGCGTGCGTCTTCCTGAATTGCAGCACCAAGCTGTCTTGCGAGTTTTTCGAGTTCCATTGTTTTTTACTCCTTTTATTTTAATATAATTTTAAACTGTTTTAATAAATTCACCTTTAACAATCCAGTTAAGAGGCTCATTAACAAGCACTTCGCAGAAAGAACCGATTACACTTTCATCTGCAGGAAACTCAATAATAACATTTCCCGTTGTTCTTCCTGAAATCCAACCTTCTGTTTTACTTTTTTCTTCCGCAAGAACTTTATACACTTTGCCGTTCATTTTTGCAGTTCTTCGGGCTGCAATTTTTTCCTGAAGTTTCAAAAGTTCGTCAAACCATTTACCCTTTTCTTCACGACTTATCGGGTCAGGCATTTCTGCAGCTTTTGTATTTTTTCTGGGAGAATAAATAAAAGTATAAAGAGAAGTATATTGTACCTTTTCAACAAGGCTTAATGTGTCACAGAATTCTTCATATGTTTCGCCGGGGAAGCCTACGATAATATCGCTTGTGATTGATAAATCAGGCATAACTTTACGGGCATATTCGATAAGAGAAAGATATTTGTCTCTGTCGTAATGTCTGTTCATTTCTTTAAGCACTCTGTCGTTACCTGACTGTACAGGAAGATGAAGATGTTTTGCAACCTTTTCACATTCTGCCATAGCATCAAGAAGCTCGTGTGTACAGTCTTTCGGATGAGATGTCATGAAACGTATTGTAAAATCACCGTCAAGACCATTCAGCATTCTTAAAAGTTTTGCAAAGTTTATATCTTCTTCCAAACCTTTGCCGTACGAATTGACATTCTGACCGAGTAAGGTTATGTCTTTAAATCCAAGTGAAATAAGGTGTTTTGCTTCTTTGATTATTTCTTCACTTTTTCTGCTTCTTTCCCTGCCCCTTACATAAGGAACAACACAGTAAGAGCAGAAATTGTTGCAACCGTACATTATAGGAAGCCATGCACGTATATTACCGTCGCGCCATACGTTGTTGCCTTCTGCAATTTCAAGGTTTGTATTGTCAGTATCGTAAACTCTTTTACCTGTATTCAACGCTCTGTAAATAAATTCAGGCAGTTTATGAATAACATGAGTTCCGAAAACGACGGTAACATAAGGATAACTCTTGCGGATTTTTTCTTCCACGTGTTTCTGCTGAACCATGCAACCGCAGATGCAGATTATAAGATTCGGATTCTGTTTTTTAAGAATTTTGAGCCTGCCGATATTGCCGTAAACTCTGTCTTCTGCGTGTTCACGTATCGCACAGGTATTAAGAAGAATCAAAAGCCCCTGAATACGGCCGTCTTCGTCCACCGCCACAAGCTGAGGAATTACGTGCACATACTTGGTAGCTTTATTGTTTGGCGGTAAAATGTAGTGTCCT
>JAZSFV010000195.1:0-2057 GCA_045532395.1 Acutalibacteraceae bacterium | reverse complement strand
GGAAGTGAAATTATGAAGCAGAAATATACTGTGTCTCTTGAAAAAATTATAAGAGACCATAAATTTGAAGTGATATATATGCCGAAAGCAGCTTCTGATATTTATGTTTCAACCGCAGACGTAAACCGCCCGGGACTGCTGCTTTGTGGATATGAGGAGTATTTTGATTCAGAACGAATCCAATTTATCGGTCTTACTGAAATTGAATATCTCAAGAGCTTGCCGGCAGATGAAGGAAAAGACAAATTTGAGAAACTTTTTGAGAAAAGACCAGTATGTATTATTATAACAAGAGGTCTTGATTTCCCTGAAAGTTGTATTGAATTTGCACAGAAATATCAGGTGCCCGTTTTGCTTACTCTTGAGCAGACTTCGCGTTGTATGTCTACGATTATTGCATATCTTAACGTTGAACTTGCTCCGAGAATCACAAGACATGGTGTTTTACTTGAAGTAAGCGGTGAGGGTGTTCTGATTCTTGGTGATAGTGGTGTAGGCAAAAGTGAAACGGCTCTTGGACTTATTAAAAGAGGTCATCGTCTTATTGCGGATGATGCAGTTGAAATCAGACGTGTTTCTGAAAAAACACTTGTCGGTTCTGCACCTGATAATATCAGACATTATATCGAGCTTCGTGGTGTAGGTATTATCAATGCACGTAGAATCTTTGGTATGGGTGCAGTAAAACTTACAGAAAAAATTAATATGGTTGTTCAGCTTGAACTCTGGGATAACAAAAAAATCTATGACCGTTTAGGCCTTGAAGATGAAAAGATGAATATTCTCGGTGTTGATGTGCCTGTAACAACTGTGCCTGTTAAACCCGGCAGAAACCTTTCAATTATCATTGAAGCTGCTGCTATGAATAACAGACAGAAAAGAATGGGATATAATGCTGCAAGAGAACTTTTACATAGCCTTGGCATGACAGACGATATTATGCCTGATGAAAAAGAACTCGAAAGCTGGCAGAAATCATAAAATTTAGTAAATTAAATTGCGGAGGTAATTAAAATGTATAAAATTGGTGTAGACCTTGGCGGTACAAATATCGCAGTAGGCGTAATTGATGAAAAATTTAACATAATCGGCAGAGGAACAGTAAAGACTAACGCTCCCAGACCCGCTGAGGAAATTTTTGACGATATTGCAAAGGCTGTAGACCTTGCACTTATTGATGCAAAATTGACTCTTGAAGATATTGAAACAATCGGCGTAGGTATTCCCGGTTCAATCAATAAAACAACAGGTAAAATTGAATTTTCAAATAACCTTGATTTCCACATGGTACCTGCAAGAGATATGCTCAGTGAAAGACTTGGCAGTAAACCTGTTTATATTGATAACGATGCTAACTGTGCTGCTCTCGGCGAAGCTTATGCAGGTGCAGGTAATGGATGCAAAAACCTTGTTGCTATCACTCTCGGTACAGGTGTAGGCAGTGGTATTATTATCGATGGTAAACTTGTTTCAGGTATAGGCGATGCTGCAGGCGAGTGCGGTCATACAGTTATTTTTGCTGATGGCATTCAGTGTAACTGTGGCAGAAAAGGTTGTTGGGAAGCTTATGCATCTGCAACTGCTCTTATCAGACAGACAAAAGAAAAAATGCTTGAAAATAAAGACAGCGTCATGTGGGAACTTACAGGCGGAGATATCAACAAAGCAAGTGGCAGAACAGCATGGGACGCTATGAGAAAAGGCGATAAAGCAGGTAAAGAAGTAGTTGATAAATATATCTGGTATGTAGCAATTGGTGTTGCTAATATCATCAATGCTCTTCAGCCTGATGTTCTTTGCGTTGGCGGTGGTATCAGCAACGAAAAAGATAATCTCATAATTCCGCTTACTGAAATGGTAAGAAAAGAAGTTTACAATAAGCAGTTTGAGCGTGGTACAAAAATTTGTGTAGCAGAGCTTAAAAATGATGCAGGTATTATTGGTGCTGCACTTCTTGAAAGATAATTTTTTAATTACCGGAGGTTTTCATGGAATATTCTGAAAAAATGTTTGATTTCAAAGACGGAATCAATTGCAAAATTAAAAAGGATGTCCCT
>JAZSFV010000144.1:0-4863 GCA_045532395.1 Acutalibacteraceae bacterium | reverse complement strand
GATTGTTCTGTTTTTCCACTGATTGAACCATGCTTCTGTTTCCGCTTCCTGCTGTTGCTTTTTATCGATAATTTTATCTATTTTTTCCTGAACTGTCTGGCTTGTGATTTCATAAGGAGTGTTAAGGTTGTAGTCAGGTTTACTTGACATAGCAAGAATTGCACCTGTATTTACATCCATTACAATGCCGTAAGCATATTCAGCCTGACTGTCTCTGATTGATTGGTCAAGACCTTCTTCAAGATAACGCTGAATTGTTTCGTCAAGTGTTGTCACAAGGCTTGTGCCCTGAACTGCTTCTGTAATATTTTCATATTCTGTAGGCATTGAGTCGCCCTGACCTGATACTGCAGTGATTTTTCTACCGGGAATACCTGTCAGAACTGAATTATAACGAAGTTCCAGCCCACCTGTACCTACATCATCAGTGCCTGTAAATCCGATAACCGTTGATGCGAAAGAATTGTAAGGATAATATCGTTTAACGTCGTTTTCAATGCCGATATATCTCGAAAACTTACGTTCAATAGTATTTCCGTTTTCGTCAGTTGTCGTTTCGCAGATTTCGCCCTGAAGCTTGAGAATTTCATCTCTCACATCTTTTTCTATTCTGTATTTCACAACAATACTGCCATATTGAGAAAGTTCGGCTTTTGTTCTCACAGAACTTTCATCCATATCAAGAATGACAGAAAGTTTTTTTATAACTGTTTCTCTTGCTACTTTGCTTTCGTTGAGTCTGTTGGGATAAATCACGACTTTCCACGCAGATGCACTTTTTGCGAGCGCCTTACCGTTACGGTCGTAAATTACACCTCTTTCGGCTGAAATTTCAGAATCACGAAGCTGATTATCCTCTGCTTTTGCACGATATTCACCACCAAGAGCAAGCTGAACATAACCAAGATAAAAAATACAAGAACCAAATGCGAGAAGGACTATAAACACCAACACATGTACTGCTCGTTTTATAAGGGTATTTTCGTTTGATTGCGGTATTGACATTTTTACCTCTCCTCTCTTTGTGTTATCAGGCACTTTTCCGCCTGAAAAATAGTTCTCTTAAATAACAATTAATGCGGCAAAGGAAATTCCTATCAAAAAACAAACAATTCGTCTATAAATAGTTATTCCGTGCCGCCGGTAATATGCATTTTTAATTGTTGACTACGCCGTAATCTTCCTGTGACAGTTCAAAATAATTAACCTGATATCTGTCACGCTGAATCATTCCTGCTTCTTCAGCTTTTTCTCTTACGGAGTCGAAAGAAACCATCGATTCTTTTTTTATATTAAGAATTACGTTTTGTCCTTGCGCAATATTGAGTTCTTCCTGAAGTTCTGCAATTGTGTGCTCATTTGCATTTATTGTAGCGCCAAGATAAACAAATGAACCTACAATCGTCGCAAGAACGAGAGCAATTGTAACGATTACAACTGCTGAAAGAGTATTTTCCCTTTCACGTATACGTGCTCTTTCTTGTCTTACTTCTTTTGTTTCTTTAACAATGTGAATTTTTTCTTTCGGCTTAACTTTCGGAGCAGTGACGACCTTGGGTGCTGCTGTTCCCTCCTCGAAAATATCCAGATTGTAATCGTATTGTGCCATAAGGCTTCATCCTCTCATTTATCAGAGACCTACGCGTTCTATTGCACGAAGTTTTGCACTTCTTGAACGGGAGTTTTCTTCAAGTTCTTTTTCTGTGGGTTCTTTTACTTTAAACACAAGTTTTCCCTGCGGTGTTTTTCCGCAAACACAAACGGGAAATTCCGGCGGGCATGTACAGCCTTTGCAGAAATCGTTGAATTTGACTTTTACTATTCTGTCTTCAAGGGAATGGAAAGTGATTATAACCACTCTGCCGCCGATATTGATTGATGAAAACATATCATCAAGTGAATTTTTAAGTTCGTCAAGCTCTGAATTAACTTCAATTCTGATTGCCTGAAAAGTTTTACGTGCCGGATGACCACTTTTTCTCCGTACTGAAGGCGGATATGATTCTTTAATGATTTCAGCAAGTTCCAGCGTCGTCTCTATTTCTTTTTCTTTACGGTATTTTTCGATGTTGTTTGCTATCTGTCTTGCAAACTTTTCTTCACCATAAGAAGATATGATTTTTATAAGTTCAGGCACTGAATAAGTGTTTACAACGTCTTTTGCAGATGTCCCCTCTTTACTCATT
Source organism: Acutalibacteraceae bacterium (assembly GCA_045532395.1). Taxonomy (GTDB): domain Bacteria; phylum Bacillota; class Clostridia; order Oscillospirales; family Acutalibacteraceae; genus SIG575. The sequence continues at coordinate 2,677 of JAZSFV010000144.1, read as the reverse complement.
CGCATATCAAGAGGTGCATCGGTATGGAAAGAAAATCCCCTTTCATCAGTATCAAGCTGGTATGAAGAAACGCCCAGGTCGGCTAAGATTCCGTCCACCTTTTCAACTGAATGTTCTTTAAGAATTTCTTTAAGTCTTGAAAAGCGACTGTTTACAACAGTAACTTTATCGTTTGATTCAAAACGTGCTTTAAGCACTTCTATTGCGTCAGGGTCACGGTCGATAGTGTAAAGATGGCCTGTTGTAAGTTTTTCGGCAATCATTGAAGAATGTCCGCCACCGCCACCTGTGCAATCTACATATATTCCGTCTGGTTTTATATTGAGAGCTTCAATCGCCTCTTTATAAAAAACAGGAAAATGAGAAAAATTAATATCTGAAGTCATATTACACGTTCTTTCATCTGCAAATTAGAATCTTACAAGATCAATATCAAAGTCGATTTCGTCTTCCGCTTCTTCGTTGAGTCTGCGCCATGTTTCTTCGTCCCAGATTTCAATTTTTTTACCTGAGCCAAGGATTGCAATGTTTTTTCCGATACCTGCAAACTCCCTGAAGCTTTCTTTGATACTGATACGGCTCTGATTATCCATTGTGCCGTCATCGATTCTTGCAAAGAACCATCTGTAATATTTTCTGTTATCTTCGCTTGGCGGAAGTGCATCAAGCTCTTCCTTGATTTTTTTCCACTCCTCTAAAGGATAAAGAGTAAGACATTTATCTTTAGGTGGGGATTTCATAATGACAAAATTCTGTCCGAGATCTTCTCTGAACGCTGACGGAACAACCATTCTGTTCTTTGAGTCAAGCGAATGGTAATATGTACCCTTAAAGTCTGCCATTTTATTCCCCTCCTTTTGTAATTGTCCCACTTTTGTGTGGAAAACTGTGTGGAAATGTGGAAAACTCCCACTTCGTCACCCAACTGACACTACTTTGCTCCACATTGCACCACAATTGTACTATTTTTACACCAAAAAGTCAAGTATTTATTTCAAAAAACCACCGAAAAATCAAGATTTTTTCACATTTTTCTTCCCCTCAAACATACTTTTCGCTAAGCTATAAAAAAAGAAAAAACCGTGCTATTCAAATCGAATAACACGGTTAAAATTTTCATTGAATTTTAATAAGGCATCGGGTCATAATATGTACCTTTTTTAAATTTATATTCATCTGAAATTTCTTCTGAATAACAGGCAAACGCACTGTCATATTCTGTTTCGGTAACATACACACCCTCAACCTTAAACCAGTAAACTCTGTTATTTTCAACAACATAAACAGATGTCTTCTGCTTAAGTTTATCAAACAAATCATAATAGTCAGATTCAAAACTACCTGATTCGAAGTTTTTAGGTTCTGATATTGAGACGCCATCATAAATCAGAGCGGAACAGTATCCCTCCCCGGCGCGATAACCATCTCTGAAAAAGCATCTCGCCATAACAAAATGCTTGCCCGTTGATGTATCTTTATAAACACTCAGAAAGCTACCACCACCTGAGCCACCGCTATAAGCCTCGTAGAGTTTTTTAACATTTCCGTTCTGAATCGCAAACACGCCAGAATTTGTTCCGTAGCTTGCGTGACTAACTTTAACCAACAATTCATAACTGCCATCGTCGTTCATATCAAACATGCAAGTTTCAATCTCTATATCATCAGGCTCACTGTATTCAAACACAATATCCTTCAAGCCGCCACCTGCAAAGTATTTTTTATATGTTTCAAGGTCTTTATCATAATTATCTACCACAGGCGGTTCTGTTGTCATTTCTTCAGGAGACATTGTGGGTGTTTCTGTTTTATCGCCTTGATTCTTGCCATCTCTCACAACAACATCTTTAATCTTGTTTGTCATTTCGATTTCGATAATGTTGCCCGCAATATCCAGTCCTTTAACCTTTCCGTTTTCCTGACGCACATTAGAGTATTTACCTGAAATTTCTGATTCAGCAGGTTTTTCACCATCAGCAGTGTAAATATAAGAAATGGTTTTACCATTGCCCACTTCTATTTCATAAGAAACATAGAGCCTTTCATCCGTGGAAATGATGCCGTTTGTTTCCCCATCCACATTCTGTTGAATAAGCTGTGCACCATCCGAATCGACATAATAAATATCCGCTTCTTTATATTTTCCACTACCCTTTTCGCTCACTCCGGAAACGACGGCATAAGCTTCGTATGTGTCGTTTTCGTCGTAGTCCTTGCAGATAATTTCAACAACAGGCTTTGATGTTTGCTCAGCCAGAATTGCACGAAGTTTTTCTTCGTCAGTTGTTGTAAGCTTTTTATAAATAATAATTCCGGTAAGGGCAATTGCAACAACAAGCAAAACCGCTATAACAGAAAGAATTATTTTCTGTTTATGAGATTTTTGGCCATGTGTTTTTTTCTTTTGAGAGGTCGGCTTTGTTTTTCTGTTTGCATTTTGATTATCGCCAAACTCATATGCCGGTGCACCAGCGTTAAATGGTTCTTTTTTTACATCTGACTCAAGTTGAGACGCAAAACTCTGAGAACTATTGGTTGAAATCTGCTCATCAGATACCACAGACGCTGTGTCTTCATAACCCGATTGAGATACCCTAACCTTTTCTTCTGTTTGTATTGCAGGAATCACCATTGTTTCATATGTTTCATTAATGATTTCATTTATCTGATTTTCAAT
>JAZSFV010000188.1:0-2925 GCA_045532395.1 Acutalibacteraceae bacterium | reverse complement strand
GTTGCTCGTTTCCTTGAATTAGCAGCTCTTGAAAACCTTGAAGCTACACCCGTTGCAACAGTTAAGGCTGAACCTCGTCTTGTAATGCACTGGAACGGCAAGAAAATTGTTGATTTATCAAGAGAATTCCTTAACTCAAATGGTGCTGAAAAGCATATTGATATTGCTCCCGTTAAACCTGAATGTTATAAAAAGACTGTTGAAGGTTCATTCAAAGAAAACATTGAAGCATTGGCTGATGACCTTAACGTATGTTCAAAGAGAGGTCTTTCAGAAAGATTTGACTCTACAATCGGTGCTGGTACAGTTCTTATGCCTTTCGGCGGTAAACATCAGCAGACTCCCATTCAGGCAATGGTACACAAAGTTTCAACTGAAAAAGCAAAAACTAACAGTTGTTCACTTATGTCTTGGGGCTATAACCCGTTCATAGCTTGTAAGAGCCCATATCATTCAGCATACCTTGCAGTTGTTGAATCAGTTTCAAAACTTATTGCAACGGGTGCGAAATTTGAAGATGTATATCTTACATTCCAGGAATATTTCGAGAAACCCCTCAAATCTCCTCAGCGTTGGGGTAAACCGCTTTCAGCACTTCTTGGTGCATTCAAAGCACAGCTTGACTTCCAGATTGCTTCAATCGGCGGTAAAGACTCAATGAGCGGTTCATTCGAAGATATCGATGTTCCTCCCACACTTGTTTCATTCGCTGTAACTACAGAAAAAGTTCAGAGCATCGTTTCTCCTGAATTCAAAGCAGCAGGCCACAATGTATGTCTTCTTAAACCTGAATACGACGAAAACGGTCTTCCTGTTACTGCATCTCAGCTTGAAGTATTTAATAAAGTTAACGAGCTTCTTTCATCAGGTAAAGCAGTTGCAGCTTATACACCTACACTTGGTGGTGTTGCAGAAGCAGTTATGAAGATGTGCTTCGGTAACGATATCGGTTTTGAATATAATGCAGAACTTTCAAACGATGAAATCTTCGGTTATAACTATGGTGCATTCGTTCTTGAAATGGCAGATGATACTCAGGTTGGTCTTCTTCTCGGTAAAACAACAGAAGATAAAGCAATCGTTAAAGGTGAAGAAAAAGTTTGCCTTAAAAATCTTCTCAAAATTTATGAAGATAAACTTGAACCTATCTATTCATGTAACATTGCTACTGAGGGTAAGGAAATTCCTACATTCTCTTATGAAGCAACAGAAAGAAAAGCTCCTGCTATCAAGGTTGCAAAACCGAAAGTTCTTATTCCTGTATTCCCCGGTACAAACTGTGAATACGATTCAGCAAAAGCTATGGAATATGCAGGTGCAGAAGCGGAAATTATTGTTCTTAATAACCTTACTGCAGACGGCATCACAAGAAGCGTAGAAAGATTTGCAAAATCTCTTGAAACTGCACAGATGATTTTCGTTCCCGGTGGTTTCTCAGGCGGTGACGAGCCTGACGGTTCAGGTAAATTCATTACAGCATTCTTCCGTAATGCAGCAGTCAAAGAAGGCGTAACAGATCTTCTTGAAAACCGTGATGGTCTTATGTGCGGTATCTGTAACGGTTTCCAGGCACTTATCAAACTTGGTCTTGTGCCCTATGGTAAGATTATTGTTACAGATGAAAATTGCCCCACACTTACATTCAATACAATCGGTCGCCATCAGTCAAGACTTGTGAGAACAAGAATTGCTTCTAATAAGTCACCCTGGCTTGCAGCAACTAATGTAGGAGATGTTTACACAGTGCCGATCTCACACGGTGAAGGCCGTTTCCTTGCAAGTGAAGAACTTGTCAAGAAACTTGCTGAAAACGGACAGATTGCCACTCAGTATGTGGACCTTGAAGGAGTCCCCACAGATGATATCCACTTCAACCCCAATAACTCTGTATGTGCAATTGAAGGTATTACTTCACCTGACGGCAGAGTATTCGGTAAAATGGGTCACTCTGAACGTAAAGGCTTCGGACTTTACAAAAATGTTGACGGTGTCTACGATATGCAGATGTTCGAATCAGCAGTTAAATACTTTAAATAATCAATTTGTAGCGGAGATTTCAATATCTCCGCTATTTTTCGGAAGGATTTATTAAATGGAAAAATCTTTTGAAAATCTCTATTTGTCGCCTGAAATAAAACGTGCGGTTGACGAGATGGGATTTAATGAAATGACCGATATTCAGGCAGAAGCAATACCTTTAATCCGCACAGGTTGTGATGTTATAGGGCGTTCACAGACAGGTACGGGCAAAACAGTAGCTTTTGCAATTCCTGCTCTTGAAACTATTGACACAAGCCTTGAAAAAGTGCAGATTATAATTCTTTGTCCCACCCGTGAACTTGCTATGCAGGGTGCAGGGGAGATAAAGAAACTTTCACGTTTCATGCATGGTGTCAGAGTCTGTGATGTTTATGGCGGTGCGGCTATGGACAGACAGATTACTAAAATCAAACGTGCAAATATTGTAATTGGTACTCCCGGCAGAATCATGGACCACATGAGGAGAAGAACTCTTAAACTCCATGATGTTAAGATGGTTGTTCTTGATGAAGCAGACGAAATGCTCAGTATGGGATTCAGGGAAGATATTGAAGAAATACTTTCTCACACACCTGATGACAGACAAACCGTTCTTTTTTCTGCTACAATGCCTAAAGAAATTCTCGATATCACAGAAAAATTCCAGCGTGACCCGATGATGATTGAAATAAAATCATGCAGCCTGACAGTTGAGCATATAAAACAGCATTTTATCGAAGTGCCGATGGGCAAGAAAATGGATGCTCTGAATATGCTTCTTCGTTATTTTTCACCGAAACGTGCAATGATTTTCTGTAATACAAAAGCAATGGTCGAAGATTTAGGCAAATACCTGAAGGAAAACGGATTCGATTCCGAAAGCCTTCACGGTGATATGCAGCAATC
>JAZSFV010000136.1:0-1884 GCA_045532395.1 Acutalibacteraceae bacterium | reverse complement strand
GGTATAATCTTTTCAAATGCTTATGACTCAGCTCTGAGCGAAATCACTTCACTCCGTGCAATGGGCTCTGTTCCCTTCTGTTCACGTTACCGCCTTATTGACTTTCCTCTTTCCTCAATGGTAAACAGCGGAATTTCAAAGATGGGCATCATCACAAAATCAAACTATCAGTCACTCATGGACCATCTTGGCACAGGTAAACCCTGGGACCTTTCAAGAAAAAGAGAAGGTATGTTTATTCTCCCGCCTTTCCACGAAGCACAGACAGGTATTTACAAAGGCAAATTAAGTTCACTTGAAGGTATTTCAAAATTCCTTCAGTATTCAAAAGAAGAATATGTAATTCTCTCTGACTGTAACGTAGTTTACAATATCAGCATGAAAAAACTTATGCGTTTCCATGACGAAAAAGGCGCTGATATTTCTATCGTTTACAAAAACGGTAAAATTCCGAAGCTTTCAAACATGATGTGCTTTGACCTTAACGAAGAAAGCCGTATTACAGGCATTACAGTTCATGACGAAGCAGAGGGCGAAGGTAACTATTCAGGAAATATCATTCTCATGAAGAAAGCACTTCTTGAAAAACTTATTTCAGAAGCAAAGAGCCTTAACCTCCGCTCACTTGAAAGAGATGTTTTCCTTAAGAATGTAAATAAACTTAAAATCTATGGCCTTGAAGCTGAAGGTTTCTTTGAAACTATCGACTGCTTACAGAGTTATTTCGACATCAGCCGTATGCTTCTTGACCCCAAAAACATGAAAGCACTTTTCAACAAAGATTACCCCGTTTTCACAAAAACACGTGACGATATGCCTGCAGTTTACGGCCTTGAATCAAACGTTAAAAACTCACTTGTTGCTGACGGTTGCGTAATTGAAGGTACAGTTGAAAATTCAATTATTTTCCGTGGTGCAAGAATTGCTAAAGGTGCAGTTGTTAAAAACTGTATCGTAATGCAGGATGCTTACATCAGCGAAGGTGCACAGATTGAAAACGTAATCGCTGATAAATTAGTTGTTCTTCGTCCCAACAAGAAACTTTCAGGGGCAGAAACTTATCCCGTTTATATCGGAAAGGATATTGTAATCTGATATGGCTAAAAAGTTATCCTACGACAATAATAACTTCCTGTTGGATGGTGAGAAATTCACCATCCTTTCAGGTACTATACACTATTTCAGAGTAGTTGAAGAATATTGGGAAGACCGTCTTAAGAAACTCAAAAACTGCGGTTTCAACACAGTTGAAACTTATTCTCCATGGAATTACCACGAGAGAAAAGAAGGCGAGTTTGATTTCAGCGGTAATCTTAATATTGCGAAATTTATCGAAACTGCTCAGAAGCTTGACCTTAACGTAATTCTCCGTCCCGGTCCGTATATCTGCGCTGAATGGGAAATGGGAGGTCTTCCCTCATGGCTTCTTAAATATAAAGAAATGCATCTTCGTTGTAACGACAAGCTTTTCCTTGAGAAAGTTGAACGTTATTACAGAGCATTCTTTGAGCAGATAAGACCTTACCTTGCGTCAAACGGCGGCAATGTTATTGCGGTGCAGATTGAAAACGAATACGGAAGCTACGGCGACGACCACGATTACCTTGAAGCAATTGTTGACATTTATAAAAAATGTGACCTTGATTGCTTTTTCTTCACATCAGACGGTCCTTGCGATTCTATGTTTACAGGCGGTACACTCCCGCAATATTTAGCAACTGCAAACTTCGGCTCACACCCTGATGAAAATTTTAAAAAATTAAAAGAATTCAGACCAAATCAGCCCATGATGTGTTGCGAATTCTGGAATGGTTGGTTTGACCATTGGTACGACGTTCACCACGAGAGAGATTCTTCATCAACAGTTACTGATTTTGAAAGAAT
>JAZSFV010000208.1:0-7115 GCA_045532395.1 Acutalibacteraceae bacterium | reverse complement strand
GCCGTTGCATAAACAAGGGGATTTTCAACAACCAAATCAACACCATTTTCGAGAGCTGCTTTTGCCCTATCCCATTTTGAATAAACGGCACTTTCCCCTCTTTGTACAAAATTTCCGCTCATAACGGCAACAATATGTGTTGCGCCATTTTCACGTACTTTATCGACTATGAACTTGTGGCCCTTATGAAAAGGATTAAATTCTGAAATTATAGCAGATATTTTCATTTTACGACTTTCCTTTCGTAAAAACATCTTGAAAAATTATTTTACATAGTATATAATATTACAGTAATTTGCATTTTTCAAGTTAAAAGTAAAATTTGGAGGTTCAAAAATGAAAGTTTTTGTTATCAATGCAGGTAGTTCATCTCTCAAATATCAGCTTATTGATATGGAAACAGAGAAGATGATTGCAAAAGGTATTTGTGAAAAAGTTGGTTTTGCAGGTCAGATCGACGGTAAAACTGCTGACGGAAGAAGCTTCTTCTACGAAGTACCCCTTAAAAACCACACAGAAGCATTTATTGAAGTTAAAAAAGCACTTACTGAAGGTGATTGTAAAGTTATCGATGACCTTTCAGAAATCGGTGCAGTTGGTCACCGCATAGTTCAGGGCGGTGCTCTTTTCCAGAAAAGTGTACTTATCGACGAAAAAGTTATCGAAGGCATCGAAAGTCTTTGCGACCTCGCTCCCCTTCACAACCCTGCACACATCCAGGGTATCAAAGCTTGCTTTGAAGTTTTCGGCCCCGATGTTCCTGAAATTGCTGTATTTGACAATGCTTTCCACAGCACAATGCCTGAGGAAGCATATACATTCCCCATTCCTTATGAATACACAGAAAAATATCAGATTCGTCGTTATGGCTTCCACGGCACATCACATCGTTTTGTAAGTGCTCGTTGTGCTGAAGTTATGGGCAAAGACATCAAAGACCTTAAGATAGTTACTTGCCACCTTGGTAACGGCTCATCAATCACAGCGGTTAAAGGCGGTAAAGTTATCGACACAAGTATGGGTCTCACTCCCCTTGACGGTTTTGAAATGGGTACACGTTGCGGTGCTGTTGACCCCTCTGCAATTCTCTTCCTCATGGAAAAAGAAGGCTGGGACGCAAAAACAACAAGCGATGTTCTTAACAAGAAATCAGGTTACCTTGGTGTTTCAGGCGTTTCCAGTGACGACCGTGACCTTCTTAAAGCTATTGATGAAGGTAACGAAAGAGCAGCTCTTGCAAGAAAGATTCTCAAATATCAGGTGCGTAAAGTTATCGGTAGCTACATCGCTGCTATGGACGGCGTAGATGCTATCGTATTCACAGGCGGTATCGGTGAAAACACAACTGACCTTCGTGAAGATGTTTGTGAAAACCTCACATATCTCGGTGTTAAATTTGATAAAGAAATCAACAACTCACTTATCAGAGGTAAAGAAGGCGAAATCAGTACTGCTGATTCTGCAGTTAAAGTATTTGTTCTTCCCACAAATGAAGAACTTGCAATCGCTCGCGATACAAAAGAAATCGCTGAAAACCTTTAATTTAAAAATTCAAACACAAAACTCGCAAGGTTTCTATACCTTGCGAGTTTTCTTTTTTCTCAAAGAGTTTAAATTATTCAAACCTTTCCAGAAACGAATGGAATTCGTCATTAAGTTTATATTCCACCATTGTATCAACATTTGCATTATGTATTGAACGGAAGATGTTGATTTCAATGTTGGGATTCACTTTTTTCATACTCTTTATAAGGTCTTTAATTTCCTGTCGTTTCGAAAGTCCTTCTTTATTATCGTTTGTTTTATAGTCTTCGGTAAAACGGCACGCACATCTGATAAATTCAAGGTTATTATACTTTGACCATGCAATAATTGCAGCCTCATTAATGCAATACATTGGTCTGATAAGTTCCATGCCCTCATAATTTACACTTTTAAGACGAGGAAGCATGGCCTGAATCTGTGAACCATAAAACATGCCCATAACCGTAGTTTCAATGACGTCACTCATATGATGACCAAGCGCAATTTTATTACATCCAAGCTCTTTTGCTCTTGAATAAAGATAACCTCTTCTCATTCTCGCACACAGATAGCAAGGATTCTGTTCAATTTTCACAACAACGTTGAAAATATCTGAATTGAAAACATCAATAGGGATATTGAGTATCTTTGCGTTTTCTTCAATGCGCTGCCTGTTTTCTGTGTTGTATCCCGGGTCCATAACAATATATTCAAGGTCAAATGGTACTTCACTGTAACGCTGAAGCATTCTCATCAATACTGCCAGAATCATAGAATCCTTACCGCCAGAAATGCAAACGGCAATTTTATCTCCGGCTTGTATCAACTGATATTTTTTCACAGCTTCAACAAAAGGATTCCATATAGTTTTTCTGTATGTTTTTGAAATTGAACGCTCAGCAATCTGATATCTTTCAAGCTCTCTTTTCATTTCAACCACCGAAATCAATTAAATCTTTAACTACTTCCCCTGCCATAATAAGCCCCATAACCGACGGCACAAACGAAAGACTTCCGGGGATTGCTCTTTTGCTTGATGTTTCGTCAATTAATTCTTCTTTACGCATAGGTAACTCCTGCGAATAAACAACTTTAAGTTTTTTTACGGCATTTTCTTTACAGAGTTTTCGCATCACTTTTGCGAGCGGACAACCTGAAGTTTTGTAAATATCAGCAACTTCAAACTGCGTGGGGTCAGTTTTATTTCCCGCACCCATGGCAGAAATTATGGGAATATTAAGTTTATCAGCAATAACGGCAAGAGATAATTTACCACTTACAGTATCAATTGCGTCCACTATATAATCATACTTTTCAAAGTCAAATTCACTTTCAGTTTCTTTCAGAAAAAAACAATTATATGTGTTCACAGTAATTTCAGGGTTAATATCAATAAGTCTGTCTTTCATTACATCGACTTTGTTTTTACCGATAGTGCTATGTAAAGCAATAATCTGTCTGTTGATATTAGAAACGGAAACAGTATCATTATCAATTATATCAAGTGTCCCTACACCGCTTCTGGCTAAAGCTTCGCAGACATAACCGCCCACACCGCCTACACCAAAAACTGCAACACGTGAATTTTTAAGTTTCTGGAGGGAATCCGAGCCAAAAACAATATTTTGTCTTGAAAAAATTTCACTCATCAGACATCAACTTCTTCTCTTTCTTCTATACAAACAGTTTCTGTAAAAAATTCTTTAGGATTATTTTCATCAATTTCAATCATTCTGCCGCCACGACGCCAACCGTAAGTCATGAATCCACCGCAAATTGTCTGACAAAGCTTAATGCCGTCTTTTTCCACGATAAAATCGTTAACATGGTCGTGACCACAGAAGAGAGCTAACACATCACCCTGAGCCTTAAAAGCTTCTAATTCACCGTCATATCGCTTCATAGGCGGGCTTGGACTCTCATTAAGTTCTCCGACTGCATCTTCAGGTAAAATATGATATTTACCGTCATCACATTTTATTGCACCAGGAGTATTTTCATCAACCTCAAGGAATGCTTCGTGCACATCAGGCACACAGATATGCTGAAATGCAAAAGAATAAACAGGTTCTCCGTTGTTTTCCGCTTTTAATTTATCTGATTTACGTTTATACCAATCAAGCTGGCTCTTATGTACACAATCATAACCTGTACCTTTAATTCCGTCGAGATAATCATTTGAATCAAACATCCACAGGTTGAATGCAGTCTTTTTACCATCAGAAGAAAGAATAGGAAGACTATAATTACCGCATCCATACATTGCTTCTTCATTATAAACACCGCGAAAATTTTCATATTCCATAAAAATTCTCATCTGAAACTCTTTGTGAGTATTTCTTTCGCCATCGTGATTGCCGAATGTAATGGCAAGAGGAAGATTATATTTGCCGATAGTGTTATAAATTCTTCTGATAGTTTTAGCAGCATAATCATATGTAATAAGTTCATAGTTACTGCTTACATTATCGCCGGTAAAGACAACCAGATCCGGATTTGTGCGTTTAATGCATTCTTCAAATAAATTAAGCGTATCTGCAATCTGCTGCTTAGTAAATTCAATAGGTTGTTCTTCCTCCATCAGTTCATGAATAAGATGAACATCAGTTAAATGTAAAATCCTGAATTTGCCGTCTTTATTGAATCTTAACGGTTCCTGCGGTTTTCTTTCAGTATATAAAAAAGGACCGCCTACGGCACTTACAAAGGGAAATGCAAGCATTTTCAATGCATTTGATAAAATTTTACTTTTCATTTTAAACCTCCTATTGAAAAAAGCGGAGCCACAGTTATGTAGCTCCGCCAAGTCCAAAGCTTACGCTTAAAGCTTTATCAATCCTGTCCATATCAACGTCATCCAGATTTCCCATGCGTTCTTTCAATCGCCTTTTATCAATGGTTCTTACCTGTTCAAGCAATACAATTGAATCTTTTGCAAGACCGCAACCGTCGGCATTGACGCGAATATGAGTAGGTAAACTATTTTTATATTTCTGACTTGTAATAGCCGCAGCAATCACAGTTGGACTGTATTTATTGCCGACATCGTTCTGTACAATCAGAACAGGTCTTATTCCACCTTGTTCTGAACCGACTACCGGACTTAAATCAGCATAATATATGTCTCCCCGTTTTATCATCATTAAAATCACTCTCCGTAAATATCTTTGACAACTATATAATTGCCAAGATTTTTAAAAAATAAACACAAGTTCAAAATTTCGGGGAGAAAATTGTGAACTTATCTTGTCCTCAAAACATTATATGCAAGAGTATAAAATTAGGACAATACTTACGGAAAAATCAGATTAATACCAAATCCAACCAAACAGGAAGATAACAATGAGCCACTGCCACCAGCTATATTTTACTGTAACTTCAGCATTATATCGAGTTTTACCATCCTTAGAAATACCTGATATATATGTTTTACCTGTTTTTAAGGCTTCAAGTGATACATTATCTTTATCAATAGATACATCTACAATACTTGTATCTGCTGATTCAAATGAATAACCCTTTAAATCTTCAAATACTGCTTTAACATCATATTTTGATTTATAATTTAATTCGATTGTATAATCAGCAGGAGTTTTTTTAACCTCTTTACCGGAAAGAACAGCCTGTGACAAATCAATTGTCTGACCGCAAGAAGCAATAACATCATCACCTAAAGTTGCACCGCCATGAGCAGCATAAATACCGCTTCTCATACTATCATTTTCTGTTTTGATATACGTAGGGTCAATACCAAGGAAACCAGCACCATCTTTAGGAGCATTTTTCTTCATTTTAAAATTGATTGTATAAAGCTTTTCAAAATCAGTGAGAGTTGTTGTAGGTGTTGATTTACCCTGTGAAGAAAGTGAAGGAAGCCATGTAACAGCAGCAAAAACAAGCTTATACTGTCTTACCATTTCTCTTGAGTAGCTCTGATGATACATAGCAAGCGGTGAATTTGTAGCCTGATTTAAACTGACAGGCATTTTTGTCACCTTTTTAACTACGGGTCCACTTGAAGTATCGAGTTCATAGTAGTTTGCATCATAAACAACTATGGTGTTTACATTAATTACGGGATAATCTGTTTTTGCACTTACAGTAACTGTAAATTTATCGCCGGGTTTAAGGTCTGACATGTTTTTGTCTGATGCAAGTCCGAGATACAAAGTATTATCTTTCTCTGCAGCAAAAGCAAGCATTGAAAATGCAGAAAAAGCAAATAACACCGCAAACATAACTGCAAGAATTTTAGTGCCAAATTTTAAAGTTTTTTTCATAAGATTACCTCCTGTTAAACTTTAGTGTAAAATGTATCAAGAATGGTTTGATAAACCTGTTCTTCATCTAAAATATACTCAGGGAATGAATCTGTGTTTACATATTCACCACCAAGAGTTGTTATTGATTTGATTTTTGCCGAAGTATTCAATAGATTTGTTGCATAAAATACTGCATCGGATAAAGAAAGATCTGTTACGGAATATTGCATCGCGGTATTATACAAAGTTGTTATAATACCAATGTTTTTCTTTGCAATACCCAACGTTTTATCAGCAAATGCACGCAAATATTGCATCTGCCTTTCCCTACGGTATTTATCAGAATCTATTTTTGATCTGTCTCGCCTTGTAACATAAAAACGTGCTGCGGTACCGGTAAGATGAACTTTTTCACCTTTAACAAAATCGCCGATTGTCTCAATCGAAGTAAGTTCAACACCGCCGATTGCAGCATTAAGAGCGTCAATACCTCTTACTTTCATTGAAAAATACATATCAATCGGTACACCCATAAAAATACGTTCAAGAGACCTTATTGTATTTTCACAACTGGAAACTCCACCATCACCGAATGCATAAGAGAGACATATCTGCTGCCTTTGCGTACCCGCAAATTGACCGCTTGGAGTATATCTGTCAACATCAACCATTGCATCACGTGGCACTGAAATAATTGAAATATCTCCGCTTTTCATGTCATAAGTAATAACAAGAATTGTGTCCGCCTGCCCTGCTTCACCATGTACATCTGAAACATTTACATTAACGCCTTTATCATCTATACCCATAAAAGCAAATGTAATAATATTTTCATTATAAACATATTTTTGACCTTTATATTCAACTGTTTTTCCGCTGTCATCATAAGCCACGGCACCATCAATTGTCTGAACAACAACATTTTCTCTGCTTTCAATCAATTTTTTCTTTGTGATACCGTTCATAATCAAAACTGTTGCTGTACCTAAAATTGCTAAAAAAAACAAAACAGCAACAATAACAATTACAATTCTAAAAAACAACGGAAATTTTTTCTTATCACTATTATCTGACGATTTAACATTCTCTGTCTTAGTATCTTCAGTTTTATTTACACTACCATCATGATGATGGTGATGATGCTTATGATGAGAATGATGACGATGCTTATGATGGGAATGATGTGAATCATAAGATTTCATAAACTCGCTTACGACTTCTTCGGGACTTAAATCAAAGCCGTTATCGCGTTTTTTCATCTTTAACCATCACCCCACATACCAGATATCTTGAATTTTTGTTACCAATACAAGTACTTAAAACTAAGAT
>JAZSFV010000172.1:0-3343 GCA_045532395.1 Acutalibacteraceae bacterium | reverse complement strand
TGAAATCTCTTTTGAGAAAATATTGTTTTCAACTTCTTCAGGGGCTATGTCAACCAACGATACGTTACAGATTGAATTTAATTTTTTGAATTCCTCGATGTCAGGTTTTCTCACATGCTCTGCTTTCTGTGCACCTTTTTTTGCAAGAGAAATGTAAGGACCTTCCATGTTGATGCCGTGGATATATGCGCCTTTTTCTTTGCCTTTTTCTTCTGCCACAACTCTGAAAATATTAACAAGTTCTTCACCTGAAAGAGTCATGGTTGTGGGGCAGAAAGAAGTAACACCGTGGCGTGTTAAATTTACAGACATTGTCTGGATTGATTCGCTTTCTGCGTCACATGTGTCAGCACCGCCTGTGCCGTGAATGTGGATGTCAATAAATCCGGGAAGAATTTTAAGCCCGGTACAGTCAATAACTGCACCTTCGGAATCTTCTTCGTTTATCCCTTTGATTTTTTCATTTTCGATTACAAGGTCACCTTGTACAAATTTAAAATTTTCATCTAATATCTGTGCGTTTTTTAAAATCATATTTATCACCCGAAGTAATTGTATCACATTTATTTTCATTTTTAAATAATTTCTATTGATTTTTTTTTTCATCTGTGAGAGAATAAAAAAAACAGATTCTGCGAGGTGCAATATGGAAAAATTATATCCTCTTAAAACTAAACCTAACCGTTGCTGGAGATGTTATCTTGGCGGTAAACTTATCGACGTTATGAGAAATGAAGAAACTCCCGTTGACGGTTATTTCCCCGAAGACTGGCTTGCAAGCACAGTTGTTGCGGTAAACCCTGACAGAGAGGGAAAACCTGAATTTGAAGGCTTGAGCGTTGCTATTCTTGAAGACGGAAGCGAAAGATATCTCAGAGATTTAATCGAAGAAGAGCCTGAAAAGTTCCTGGGCAAAGAACACGTTGAAAAATTCGGCACAAACCTTGGCGTTCTTGCAAAATTTCTTGATTCTGCAGAGAAACTTCCTGTACAATGCCACCCTGACAAGAAAGCCGCAAAAGATTTCTTCAATTCTGATTACGGCAAAACAGAAGCATGGTTTATCCTTGACGGCAGAACAATCGACGGTGAAGAGCCGTATATTCTTATGGGGTTCAAAGAGGGCGTTACAAAAGAATTGTGGCGTGAACTTTTTGAAAAACAGGATATAAAAGGCATGGATAACTGCATGCACAAAATCCGTGTAAAACCCGGCGATGTGTTTATCATTGAAGGCGGTTGCCCCCATGCTATCGGTTCAGGATGTCTTCTTCTTGAAATTCAGGAGCCTACAGACTACACAATCAGCATGGAAAAATTCAATTCACAAGGTGAGCCTAACCCTGAAGAAATGGTTCACATGGGAATCGGTTACGATAAAATGTTTGAATGCTTCCATTATGACAATTTCACACCTGAGCAGGTTTTAGAAAAATATAAACTCTCCCCCATTGTTGATGAAGAAAATGAAAACTATAAAATCACAACTCATATTTCTTACGAAAGAACTCCCATTTTCTCACTCAAACGCCTTGATGTTTTTTCAGCTTACACAAGAGAAAAAGCAGAAAGACCCTCATCACTTTCAGTAATTGAGGGCAGTGGAAAAATAAGATGGGAAAACGGAGAAATTGACATTGTTGAGGGTGACTGTATCTTTATCCCCAAAGAAACAGTAAGCTTTACTGTTGAGGGAAAAGTTTCTCTTATCGAATGTCTTCCTCCCCAAATTTAAGAGGTGAATAAAATGAAAATTATTGCTAAAAAAGAAGTTATAAATAAAGCGGGCACACCTACTGACAACTGCCATGCATCCACAGTCCTTCCTCTTGATAACGGTGAAATTCTTGCTTCATGGTTCGGCGGCACAAAAGAAGGTAAAGATGACGTTAAAATTTATATTTCAAGAAGAAAAGACGGTGTCTGGTCAGAGCCTGTAAAAATCAGCGTTGATGAAGATACTCCACATTGGAATCCCGTTCTCTTCAAGCTTAACGACGGCAGAATTGCACTTTACTTCAAATACGGTAAATCAATCAGCATCGTGTGGAAAACTTTTGTTACATACTCTTCAGACAATGGCGAGACATGGACAACACCCGTTGAATTGGTTGAAGGTGACGTATCAGGCGGCAGAGGTCCTGTTAAAAACAAACCTATTTACCTTGCAGACGGTACACTTATTGCTCCCGCTTCACATGAGCCTACAAGAGAAACATGGGCAACTTTCTGCGATTTGTCAAAAGATAACGGCGCAACATGGGAGATGTCATCTTATGTACCTGCAGGAATCGGCGAAGAGCTGATTCCTCTCATTCAGCCTACTCTCTGGCAGGATGACGAGGGCATTGTTCACATGCTTATCCGCTCTGCAAAGGAAAAGGTTTTCAGAAGCGATTCTTCTGACGGAGGAAAAACATGGTGCAAGGCTTACGACACAGGTCTTCTTAACCCGAACAGCGGCATTGACCTTGTGCGTGACGGAGATTCAATTTACCTTGTTTATAATCCCACCCCTAAAAACTGGGGCGACAGAACACCGTTGCTTCTTGCAGTTTCGGAAGATAACGGTGACACTTGGAAAGATATCCTTACTTTTGAAGAAGTTGAAGTAGGCAGAGAAGAAGATGTTGAATATTCTTACCCTGCAATTACTGCACATAACGGCAAGCTTCACATCACATACACTTACAACAGAGTAAGCATTGTTTACTGGGAAGTTTCCGTGGAAAAATAATTATTTTTTCTTACTGTTAACGGCGGTGATTCCTCCAAGGGCACCGCCGATTATCATAAGTAAAGCCATAAGAAGCGTTTTTGCACCAATAGAGTTAATGATTGCGAGAAGAACGATGCTGGTAATTACGGCACCGCAGAAAGCAATGGAAACTCCTGAGTAAAGACCTTTTTCGTTGTTTTTTTTCAACGAAAAGTAAGAGGCAATAAATGTTGAAACAGGAGCAAGCGCAAACACGCATATATTCTGCATTGAATCGGTAAAATTAAGTTTCATTACGGCTAAAGCACACAAAAGAAGAAAAGCAAAATATATTGCTGCGGACACCACGCCGCCTTTGATTACTTTTTTCAGAAAATAAGATTTTGAATCAGTTTTTTCGTCAGGGTGGTTTCTTCGTTTCTTTGTTTTTGGCATAAAAACACCTCCATATCTGTTAAGATAGATATGGAGGATTTTTGTTTTTTATGATTATTTGTCTTCGTCTTTTTTGCTTTTTTTGTTTTTAGCTTCTTCGATTCTTGCTTTTTTTGCTTCTTCCTGAGCAGCTTTTGCAGCTTCTCTTTCAGCTTTGAGTTTTTCTGTAGCAGTGTTGTTTGTCTGAAC
>JAZSFV010000278.1:0-5489 GCA_045532395.1 Acutalibacteraceae bacterium | reverse complement strand
GCGAACAGTCAGCTCCCGTTGCTGAAGAAGCAGTAGCAGAAGAAGCTGCTGAATAATTTAGATTTTCAAACCTTTCTGCCCGAATAACCTTCGGGCAGTATTAAAATAATCACTTAATACAGGAGGAATTTATTATGGCATTTACAGCTAAAGACGTACAGGCTTTGCGTGAAAAAACAGGCGCAGGTATGATGGATTGTAAAAAAGCTCTCGTTGAAACAGACGGAGATATGGATAAGGCAATTGACTTCCTCAGAGAAAAAGGTCTTGCATCAGCAGCTAAAAAAGCAAGCCGTGTTGCTGCTGAAGGTACAGTTGCTGCATATAACGATGCAACTGCAGGTGCTCTTGTAGAAATTAACTGCGAAACAGACTTCGTTGCTAAAGGTGCTCCTTTCATTGGCCTTGCAAAGAAAGTTGTTGAAACAGTTGCTGCAGCAAAACCCGCTGATGTTGACGCTCTTCTTGCAACAAAAGCAGTTGGTTCAGATAAAACAGTTGAAGAAGAAGTTCAGGAAGTATTCCTTGCTCTTCGTGAAAACATGAAAGTTCGTAGATTTGCACTTGTTGAAGGTCACACAACAACTTATATCCACGCAGGTGGTACAGTTGGCGTTATCGTTGCTTTCGATACAGACGATGCAACAGCTGCTAAAGATGAATTCACAGCAATGGGTAAAAACGTTGCAATGCAGGTTGCAGCTATGAACCCCGAATATCTTTGCAAAAACGATATTTCTGCTGAAGAACTCGCTAAGATTGAATCAATCACTATTGATAGTGCACTCAATAAACCCGATTCACTTCCTATGCCCATCCTTACAAGCATTATCAACGATGCTATAGATGGTAAAAAATGGAGCGATGAAGATATTTCTATCTATCAGGGTCTCGACCAGAAACAGAGAAAGAACTTTGTTAACTTCATTTCAAAAGAAGCATATGCTACTCTTTCAGAAATCGCTGTTTCTCGTAAAGCAGAAATCTCTGAAAACAAAATCTTCGGTGGTCTTGTTCAGGGTCGTATTGCAAAACAGATCAAAGAAATCTGCCTTCTTGAACAGCCCTTTGTTCGTTCAGACCTCTTTGATGGTGCTGTTTCAGGCTATGTTGCTTCAGTTGCTAAAGCACTTGGTGCTGATATCGCAATCAAGAGCTTTGTTCGTTTTGAAAAAGGCGAAGGCATCCAGAAGAAAGAAGACAACTTCGCTGAAGAAGTTGCAAGCATGATGTAATTAATATTTATCAGAATACAAACCCTCGGCTAAGTCGAGGGTTTTGTTGTAATGGGATGGTGTTTTATATGACAAATAAAGAAATTCTCGAACAGATTAAAGGTGGGCTTATCGTTTCTTGCCAGGCACTTCCTACTGAGCCTCTCTATGACAGCTATATTATGTCAAAAATGGCATGGGCTGCATATCTTGGTGGTGCAGTAGGCATCAGAGCAAATACAGTTGTTGATATTAAGGCAATTAAGGAAAAAGTAGATTTGCCTGTTATTGGCATAATTAAAAAAGATTACGATGATTCTGACGTATATATTACTCCCACAATGGAAGAAGTTGATGCTCTTGTGGAAGTTGGTTGCGAAATTATTGCGGTAGATGCAACTAACCGTTTAAGACCGGGCGGAGTAACTTTTGAAGAATTTTTCAAAGAAGTCAGAGCGAAATATCCCAACCAGCTTTTCATGGCTGACACTTCTTGCTTTGAAGAGGGGAAACTTGCAGCAGAACTCGGTATTGACCTTGTCGGCACAACAATGGCAGGGTATACTCCATATACAAAAGGAAGAAAACTTCCTGATGTTGAACTTATCGAAAAATATGTGAAAGAACTTGATGTGCCTGTTATCGCAGAGGGTGGCATCTGGGTTCCCCAAGACCTTAAAGATGTCTATAAAGCAGGTGCTTTCAGTGCAGTTTGCGGTACCGCGATTACAAGACCTATGGATATTACAAAACGTTTTGTGAAGGCATTAGGTGAAGAATAATGAATATTATCACTTTTGATATTGGTGGCACTTTTATCAAATATGCACTTTGTGATGAGAATTTCAACCTTTCAAATTCAACTAAATTTCCTACACAAGCAAACCAGGGCGGAAGAAAGCTCATTGAAAAAGTTATTGAGATTGTAAAAGAATACGATAATATCGACAGAGTTGCAATTTCAACTGCCGGTCAGGTTGATAGTGTGTCTGGTACTGTGGTTTACGCGACTGATACAATTCCCGGATACACAGGCACTAAGATCAAGGAAATGGTTGAAAGTGCTACAGGTATTCCGACTTATGTTGAAAACGACGTTAATTCGGCGGCACTTGGTGAGGCATATTTCGGTGAGGCAAAAGGGTATAATGATTTTATTTGTCTTACTTACGGTACGGGAATCGGCGGTGCTATATGGCTTAACGGAGATCTGTACAAAGGTTCTTTCTGTTCTGCAGGTGAACTCGGACATATAATTACTCACAGTGGTGGTAAAAAATGTACTTGTGGTGGAAGTGGATGTTATGAATGTTATGCTTCTGCAAGTGCTCTCGTAAGAAGTGTAAATGAGATTTCCGATACCGAACTTGACGGCGTGAAAATTTTTGACATAGAAAACTTTTCTGATCCTGCAATCAAATCGAAAGTTGATGAATGGATTGATGAAATAGTTACTGGACTTATAAGTATAGTCTATACGTTTAACCCATCGCTTATTGTTTTGGGTGGCGGAATAATGAATGAAAAATATATTATCGAATCCATTAACGAAAGAATACATGATAAATTGATGAAAAGTTTCAAAAATGTCAAAGTAGTCAATTCAAATCTCGGCAACACAGCGGGTATGTTAGGTGTTGCATATAAAGCAAGTAAAATATGATTTTCAGGGTGTAATAAATACACCCTTTTTTATTTATTTTTTTCATAATAAGTTGCAAGATTTGTTTTTTTAGTGTATAATATATTTCGACTATGTGAAAAGGAGGCACGATAATGGATTACATAATAAACCCCGTAAAATGGAATAAGTCTTTTGCTGTGCCTGCCGAGGTAGTAGATAATTATCTTCGTTTGGCCGGTTCGGTGCAAATAAAAGTGTTGCTCTGGATGATGCGTCATTCTGCTGATGAAAAAAATATTGAAGAAATGTCAAAAGATATAGGCGTTTCTGCTGCTGATTGTTCAGATGCATTAACTTTCTGGACAGAAACAGGTGTTCTTATTAAAGCTTCAGATGTTTCAGAAATTGAATTTAAAGTTGAAAAAAAACAACCTGAAAAAAATGAAAACGTTGTTGTTAAGAACAAAACAATTGTTCCCGAAATTGAAATCGTTAAACCTACCGCAGAGCAGATTGCTATAAGAGGCGACGAAAGCGAAGAAATCAGATTTTTATTTAACGAAGCTCAGTTGAGACTTGGTAAAACAATCGGATACGATGGTCAGTCAGCACTACTTATGTTGCACGATTCTTACGGTCTGCCGGTTGAAGTTATTGTAACAATTCTCGAATATTGTGCATCTGTAGGAAAAACTTCTACATCGTACATATTAAAAGTGGGAAAAGACTGGTGCGAAAGAGAAATTGACACATTAGAAAAGGCTGATGAAGTGATAAATGAACTTAAAGCAACCGACGAAATGTGGACAGAATTCCGAGCAAAAACAGGAATTTCAACTCCTCGTCCGACTTCATCACAGATGAAATATCTCAGTTGTTGGAAAAATCAATATGGTTTTTCTCTTGAAATGATTTATCTTGCTTATGAGGAATCAGCAAATAATATACAGAAAATCAGTTTTCCTTATATGGAAAAAGTTTTGCAGAATTGGTTTAAAGAGGGTATTAAAACTCCATCTGATGTAAATAAAGCGAAACAAGACCGACAGAATCAGGTTGTTACAACCAAAGAGAAAACTACAAAGAAAAAATCTTCTTATGATATAGATGAATTCTTGAAATCAAATAACAACACACAATTGGTATATAAAAGAAAGGGGGATAACGACTGATGTCTGTAAATAAAGATGTATATCTTCGTGCAAAAGCCGAAATAGACCGACGCAGAGAGCAAGCAAAGCTGCAGGCTTCTGAAAGACGTGAAGAATGCAAGCGTCGTTATCCTGAAATTTCTAAAGCATATAAGGTTATGGCAGACACTGCTTGTGAATGCGTCAAGGCTATAGGTCTGGGGGCAGATGCACAGGCTTTCGTTGATGAACTTTCCAAGAAAAATCTTCAGGCACAGAAGGTAATCGAGGACACATTAAAGTCTGCCGGCTTACCTGAGGATTATCTGAAAGAAAAGTATTTTTGCAATAAGTGTAAAGATAGCGGATTTGTTGATGGTAAGATGTGTGATTGCTTGAAAAATGCAATGAAACAGATTACATATAATTCACTGTGTGACAGAATTCCTATTGAAAAGTATACTTTCGATAAGTTTTCTCTTGAATATTATCCTGATTTTTCAAATGAAAACGGTGTAATTCCTCGCGAACGCATGAAAAATTATTTTGAATATTGTAAAAGCTATGCTGAAGATTTCAGTTGTAAATCTGACAATCTGCTTATGATGGGCGAAACAGGGTTAGGCAAAACTCATTTGTCGCTTGCTATTGCCGGAATTGCAGCAAAAAACGGATATTCAGTTATATACAGTTCAGCACAGAATTTGTTATCCGCTCTTGAAAATGAAAAATTCGGAAGAACTGCGCCGAGTGGAGCAGAGCAGTCAATTCATGAATGTGATTTGCTGATAATTGATGATTTAGGTGCTGAATTTTCCACTAACTTTACTGTATCTGCTGTGTATAACATTTTGAACACGCGATTGATGTACAATAAGCCTACAATTATCAGTACTAATATGTCTTTATACGAAATGGAAGAAAGATATACTCAGAGAATAGCTTCAAGAATTCTTGGTAATTATGTTATCATGGAATTTGCCGGCAGAGATGTGCGAGTAGCTAAGAAGAAATTATAAAGGATTGTTTATATATGTCTATAAGAAACAGTAATTCAATTCCTAAAAAAGCTAAAGGTCATACGTTTATCTGGATTTTTTGCAGGGTTGCACTTTTGGTTTGGGGCATTATTGAATTTTTACTTGGAAACACAACTCAATTTTTGCAATCGTTGTTTGCAATAGCATTTACCTATTTATGGGACATGTTTCAGATGTGGGGAGGAAAATCTTTTATCACAAAAGTTCCTTATTATCTGCAGACAGAACTTAATATATTTATATGTGTTGGTTGTGTTATTGGTACTTCATTGAATCTTCACACTGATTTTGAATCAATGGATATAATTCTTCACTTTTTTGCAGGTGTGCTTTCCCAGAGCTTTATGTTTGAATTGATACCGTTAGTTAACGGTAAAAACAGGGAAACCGGACCCGCAATGCAGGCTATGTTCTCTTTCACGGGAGCTATTGCGATACTTGTTGGTTGGGAATTTTATGAGTTTTCAATGGACAGAATCTA
>JAZSFV010000228.1:0-3623 GCA_045532395.1 Acutalibacteraceae bacterium | reverse complement strand
GGTATATTTATGGCAGCAAATATTTTACGCTTTTTTATTGCAATCTTAATGTTCTTTTCACCAACACTTCCCGACCTTCTTGATTTGCCCAAAATCGCAAAAGGTCAGGATCTGCAACTTGAAGAAAGATTTGTTCTTGTGTGGGAAGATGAATTTGACGGCGACAGTCTTGACACAACAAAGTGGAATGATAATCAGTCAGTTGATACTTTACATTGGGGACCAATCCGTAAAGGCGGATACTGGCACAAAGATATGATTGACGTAAGAGATGGTAACCTGGTTATTTCAACAGAATATAAAGCAGAAGGTCTTGGGGGTGATACTTTCGGCTCTCCTGATGAATATGGTCCGGGCTATTACACAGGCATGATTGCAACTCAGGGCAAATATGATTTCCTTTACGGCTATTTTGAATGCCGTGCTATTCTGCCTAAATCCACAGGCATGTGGTCTGCTTTCTGGATGATGAACGGTGGAGTGTATAATCAGGACGGTTCGGGTCAGGATGGCACCGAAGTTGATATTTTTGAATCAATGTACTATAAAGACGAATGGTGGGGTGCAGGTGACTGCGTTATAAGCGGAATCCATTTTGACGGCTATGACGGAATGCATCAGGGTGATTCAATCGGCAGATTCTTTGCAAACAATCCTTACGAGGAATTTAATACTTACGGCCTGGAATGGACTCCTACAGAATATATTTTCTACATCAATGGTCAGGAAACAGGCAGACTCAACAAGGGAGGAGTAAGCCAGAATCCTGAATATCTCATTCTTTCATGTGAAATTGCAGGCGAAAACGGTGTAGCATATGCAGACCGTCACGGCACAGGACCCATAAGTCTTAAAGAAGGCGAAACTGCAGAATTTATAGTAGACTATGTGAGAGTTTACGAACATAAAAAATAAATAAGCTTTTTATAAGTAATCTGGTGTTCAGATAATGCGGTGTTTGTAGTAACGATATTTCAAGGCAGGATATGCTTCCTGCCTTTTTGATTTATTTAATTATTGACATCTGCATATGAAATGCTATAAAATAGACACGTAATATTTTGGAAATAAGAGGTGGAAATATGAAAAAAGTTATTTCTGTTTTTCTTGCAATTGTTCTGGCTGTGCTCACAAGCGTTTCTGTTTTTGGTGCGGCAGAAAAAGAAGCAAGAACTCCCACTGTCGTTGTATCCGGTATGAACTTTGCAGGCCTTGTAATTGATAAAGGCACTGAAAATGAACGTTCAACTCTCGGCGAAATCAATGCAGCTGAAATAGTTGCAACGCTGGCTTTCGGTCTTTTGAAGACTCTTGTGTTTATGGATATCGATGGTCTTACTTTGTCAATTTTTAATTATGCATCAGATATTCTTAAGGGTTTTTCATGTGATGAAGAAGGCAACTCCGTATACAACGTCTCAACAGATTCATCTTATCCTTTATCAGCAGGTAATTACAGAAGATTTACCGAAGCTGACGATACTGATTCTGCGGAAACAGGCGTTGTTGTGGCTTGCATGGAAGAATTCGGTGCAGACAATACATATTTCTACTACTATGACTGGCGTTTAGATCCTTTCGATATCGCTGATGGTCTGAACGACATGATAAACCTTGCAATGGAAGAAGCAGGAAGCGATAAAGTAAACATTATCTGTTGCAGTATGGGCGGTGTTGAAACTCTTGCTTATATGACTGAATACGGCACAGATAAAATCAATTCGTGTATATTCCTTTGCTCAACTGTATATGGTGCTTACGTTGTGAGTGACATTCTTACAGGTAACATTCAGATGACAGATGATGCTTTGATGAATTTCCTTTACGGCATGGTAGAGGAAGGCTCTGAAATTGAAGGACTTATTAAGTTCCTTGAGTTTGTAAAAATAAGTGATGCACTCTGCTCTTTGGCAGGGGGATTAGTAGATGGGCTTAAAGAAGGTGCGTTTGAACACGTTCTTAAACCTAATTTTGCAACAATGCCTGTTTTGTGGGCACTTGTTCTCCCTGATGAATATGAAGCTGCAAAGCAGTATTGCTTCGGCGGTGAAGAAGAAAAATATGCAAAATTCATAGAACGTGCTGATAAACTTCAGGAAATGATGAGAAACCGTGACGATATGCTTAAAGATGCGGTTAATAATGGTATGAAAATTGCGTTTGTTGCAAACTATAACTCAGCACTTGTGCCGGTTTATCCGCGTGCAACAACTCAGGGCGACGGTGTGCTTGAAACTGCCCTCATGGCTGGCGGTGCAACCGTGAGTGAACTGGGAAAAACTCTTGATGTGCCTGCAGGTAAATATGTATCTGCAGATAAAGCAATTGATGCTTCAACCTGTCTTTTCCCTGACTATACATGGTTTGTTAAGGATGCACCCCATATCGCCTGCAGAGTTGATTCAACTTACGGCGAGTTTATAAAATATATTATCACAAGCGAAACTCAGGTTTCCGTAACATCAAATCCGCTTTATCCCCAGTTTATGTATGCGGATGAAGGACAGAACGTTTATGAGCTTAAATAATTGGATGAAAAACGTGAGTGGCGATAAATTGTTATCTGAAATAAACATTCCCGCCACTCATGATTCAGCGACCAAATATTGCGATTTTTCGCTTTTCTCAAGTTGCCAGTCCTTTACAATTACAGAACAACTTTATATTGGTGTCAGGGCTTTTGATATACGTGTGGATGGTATAAAACTTGTTCATTCCTTCTGCAAATGTAAAAAAAGTTCTTTCGGAAAACAACTTGCACTTGTTGACGTTATATCAGATATGCTTTTATTTCTGAGAGAAAACCCGTCAGAGACAATTATTATGTCGTTTAAAATGGATGCAGGCGAAAACAGCGCACAATGTCTTGAAATGCTTTATAAGCTTTTTATTGAAAACAATGAAAATGTGTTTTTTACCGAAAACAGAATTCCCATGCTTAAAGAAGTCAGGGGTAAAATTTGCCTTGTAAGAAGGACGGATTCTCTTCGCGATAATGCAGGGCTTGATTTCAGTAAAATGCCTGACCAGGGTTCAAAAGACAAAGTGACACCTGAAGTTTTTTCTCCCAACGGCACAGATTTTGTTCTTGTTCAGGACAGATATAATCTTTCCCGTAAGAAAAAATGGGAAATGAGTGTAAAACCGCTTCTTGAAGAGAGTCAGGATGGTTTTGTGTTTAATTTCCTTTCTACTGCAGGTTTTCCCATGATTCCCAGATACAATGCAGAATATATAAACAAAGAGTTCATGTCTTTTGTTCTTGAGAAAGGCAGAAAATACGGATTGTTATTTTTTGATTTTATAACTCCGCTTATTACAGAAAAGATAATCGATACAAATTAAAGGCAGGTTATTCCTGCCTTTTTTGATAAGGTCCGAGGTGAAACGGTGAAATACGAAAATATTGTAAAAGGTGAATTTTTATCAAGACCCAACAGATTTATCGCGGAAGTTCTGGTTGATGGTAATAAAGAAATTGTGCATGTGAAAAATACCGGCAGATGCAGTGAACTTTTAACAGACAGAGCAGAAGTTTTTCTTTTTCATTCTTTGAATCCTTTGAGAAAAACAAAGTACGATCTGATTTCTGTAAGAAAAGGTGAAAAACTTATTAATATGGA
>JAZSFV010000184.1:0-15777 GCA_045532395.1 Acutalibacteraceae bacterium | reverse complement strand
TGAATATCCGCGTATATGCTTATGCGGGTTTATCGACAGTCTGAGGACATCCGATGGATGTCCTTTTTGTTATATTTCAGTTGTTGTGATTCTTTCGATTTCGATTGATTCGGTGTAAATGCTTTCAGGATTGTTTTCGTCAAGGACAATAAGTCTTCCGCCATGCTCCTGTCCGTAGGTGAAATATCCTGCACCTAAAGTCTGGTAAAGGCTTATTCCGTCGATTTTTATATGGAAATCGTTTACGTGGTCGTGGCCGAAGAATGCGGCAATAATATCGCCTGTCTTTTTCCAGCTTTCAAACTGTCTTCTGTGGTCATTTTTCATATAGGGCGGACATGGTTTTTCTCTGATTCTGCCCTCTAAAATTTCGTGGCCGAATTTATAGAAATTGCCGTCACGTGTGAAAGTATAGTCATCGTTTTCGGTCACTTCCAGGAAGCCGTCAAGCATCTGCTGCACGGGTATATGCTGGAAAAGAATTGCAGGAAGTGGCTTTCCGCCGTTTGCAATTTTAAGTTCTTCTGCTTTGCTTTCGTACCAGTCTATCTGGTCGTCATGCACGCAGTCGTAGGGTAAATCGCCCTCATCGTTTCGCTGGTAATCGTTTGAGTCAATAAGCCAGAGAGCAAATGCGTCTTTGTCTTCCTTGCTGCTTTTGATTGTAACGCAACAGTTTCCGCAACCGTAAACGTCAGCGTCGTTAAGGTTTGAGCGACAGTTGGGGTATTCCATATACTGCATCATCTGAAACTCTTTGTGGAAGCCTTCTTCACCGTCGTGGTTGCCGAAAACAAGACAAAGGGGGATATTCTTTTCGCGGATTTTTGCAGTAATCTTTCTGATTGTACTCTGCACCAAATCGTAAGTGAATTCTTCCCAGTAACCGCTTATGTTATCGCCACCGAAAACAACAAGGTCAGGGTTTGTTTTTTCAACAAGCTTTTCGATTACGTTTATAGTTTCCTTATCACGGCTTTCAGGAATTTCTCTGTTTTCATCGTCGTCCATTTCGGGCTCTACGTCGTGAATGTCAGTAATATGTAAAATTCTGAATTTTCCGTCTTCTCCGAATTTAAGGGGAGACGGTTTTTCTCTTCTGAATTTTGCAGATTTCCATTTCATCGGCTCGCCCATAGCCATAAGGCAAGGTATAGTGAAACCTGAAATAAATGATTTTAAAATTTTGTTCATTTATATACACCTCATTGTAAAATCTGTTATCAGCATAGCACAAAGATGATGAAAAATCAACAATATAGGTTGACATTTTCACTATTTATGATATATTTAAATCATACCAATAATGGAGGTGTTTTTATGATATTTGATACCGTAAAAAACATGAAATTCTATGTAAAAATGATGCCTGAACTTGAGAAGATTCAGCAGTTTACTCTCGACTTTATGGCAGGAAAATTCGAAAACAAACGCTACGACCTTGACGGAGATAATCTTTTTGTATCTCCCGCTACATATGCACCTAAAGACCATGAAGGTGCAGAATACGAATCTCACGCTAAATATGCAGACGTGCAGGTTGTAGTAAAGGGCAGAGAATACATCGGCGTTGTGCCTTTGGAAGACTGCACAGTTACAAAACCTTTCGAAGACGGCGGAGACATTGCTTTCTACACAAGCGATAAAGGAAGCCTTTGCCTTATTGAAGAAGGTTATTTCCTTATTTTGTATCCTCAGGATGCACATATGCCTTCACTTAAAGTTGAAGACGGCGATGAAGTTACAAAATTAGTATTCAAAGTAAGAATCGAGGAATAATTTTATGAGCATTTTAAATGCAAACTGGATTAAAGCAGGAGAGAGTATGGGCGATGTTGTGCCTGTATTTTCAAAAGTAATTGAAGTCTGTGACCCTGAAAAGGCTGTGATTTCAGTTACATCAAAAGGTGTTTACTGCCTTTACATAAACGGCAAAAGAGTGAGTGACTATGTGCTCGCTCCCGGCTGGACTGCTTACAAAAAACGTTTACAGTACCAGACCTATGACGTTACAAACATGCTCAAAAACGGCGAAAACAAAATCGAAATCGGTGTTGGTCTCGGTTGGATGATGCATAATAAAACTTTCAAGGACGTGAAAGTTATTGCTTCAATCGAAATTGACGGAGAAGTTGTTGTGACTGACGAAAGCTGGGACTATGCTTCTTCACAGACTCTTTATTCAAATATTTACAACGGCGAAACTTTCGACACAACAAAGGAAATTACTGTTCTCGGTAAGGCAGTGATTGACAATGAGGAAAGCAAAGATGTTCTTATTCCCCAGGAAGGTGAAATTATTAAAGAACATGAAAGAATTCCTGCGAAAGAAATCATCACAACTCCTTCAGGCGATACAGTTATCGACTTCGGTCAGAACCTTACAGGTTATGTTGAATTCAAATTCAAAGGTAACCAAGGTGAAGAAGCCGTTATCACTCATGCAGAAGTGCTTGACAAGGACGGAGAATTCTACATCGAAAACATGCGTGGCGCAAAGAACGAAATCAAGGTTATCTGCGACGGAAACGAGCATACTTTCAAGCCCCATTACACGTTCCAGGGCTTCAGATATATCAAGCTCGTTGGCTTCAGCGATGAAATTAACCTTGAAAACTTTACAGCAATTGCAGTTTATTCTGACATGAGAAGAACAGGTAATTTTGTCTGCTCAAGCGAAATGCTCAACAAACTTTACCACAACATCATCTGGGGTCAGATGGGCAACTTCCTTGATGTGCCTACAGACTGTCCGCAGAGAGATGAACGTCTTGGCTGGACAGGTGACGCACAAGTTTTTGTGAAAACTGCAAGCTACAATTTTGACGTATATAAATTCTTTACAAAATGGCTTCACGACCTTGCTGCTGACCAACGTGAAAACGGCACAATACCTCACGTTATTCCTGACCTTGGTTGGGATGATGCTACTTCATCAGCAGCATGGGCAGATGCTGCAGCTATTTGCCCCTGGCAGATTTACCTTACTTACGACAAAAAGGAAATCCTTGAAAATCAGTTTGAATCAATGAAAAAATGGGTTGATTATCTTAATTCAATCCAGACTGATTATCTCTGGATTCAGGAAGACCATTTCGGCGACTGGCTTGGCCTTGACGCAGAAGAAGGAAGCTATAAAGGCTCAACAGACATGAACCTTATCGCTTCTGCTTACTACTATTATTCAACTTCTTTACTCATAAAAGCAGGTAAAGTTCTTGAAAAAGACATGGCTTCTTATGAAGAAACACTGGAAAAAATCAAGGCTTCTTACATGAAGACATATCTGCCTGAGGGTAAGGTAGTTTGCAACACACAGACAGCCTGCGTGCTTACTCTTTTCTTTGGCCTTTGCGATGATAAAGAAGCAGTTACAAACCAGCTTGTGGATATTATCAAAGAATACGGCCACATGACAACAGGCTTTGTAGGCACACCTTATCTTCTTCACGCACTCAGTGAAAACGGTGAAACGAAGCTTGCTTATGATTTGCTTCTCCGTGAAGAATATCCTTCATGGCTCTATTCCGTAACAAAGGGTGCAACAACTATCTGGGAGCATTGGGACGGCATCAAGCCTGACGGCTCAATGTGGTCTGCAGACATGAACTCATACAACCATTATGCTTACGGTGCAGTGGGCGACTGGATGTGTGGTGTTATGGCAGGTATCAACACTGACGAAAATGCACCCGGCTTCAGGCATATTATCTTCAGACCACAGACAGACGACAGAATCGACTTTGTTGAAGCATCAATTGACACCGCTTACGGCACAGTAAAGTCTGAATGGAAGAAAGCTGACGGCAAAGTGGTTTATACATTCACAGTGCCCACAGGTGCAGTGGCAACCGCTTACGTCGGCGAAGAAAAATATGCATTAGGCGCAGGTGTACATAAATTTGAGTGTTAAGACAAATGCAATAAGAATCGTAGAAACTGCAAAAATCGATTATATTCTTCATTCTTACCCTTGCAAGGAAGCACTTGATGCAGTAACTGTTGCGGGCAAAATCGGAGCAGATATTGAGCGTGTTTTCAAAACCCTTGTAACACAAGGCAAAAGCGGAGATTATTACGTTTTTGTAGTGCCGGGCAAAGAAGAGCTTGATTTGAAAAAAGCCGCTTCTTCCGTTGGCGAAAAGTCAGTTTCCATGATTCACGTGAAAGATATAAATAAAATTACGGGCTACATCCGCGGAGGATGCAGTCCCGTAGGCATGAAAAAGAATTATGTAACAGTGTTTGATGAAACTGCACAGAATTTTGACAGAATTTTTGTCAGTGCAGGCAAACTGGGTTTTCAGATGGAATTATCACCTGAAGATTTATGCCGTCTCGTAAACGGAAAATTCGAAAGCATCACATTATAAGATAGAGAAGTGCAAACAGAAGCATTTTATCGTCAGAATTTTTCGTGAGAATAAGAATCAGCGCTAAAATCAGCATTTTATCATCATCCTGAGAATTGTTTTTTATGTAACAAGTTTTGCCGTTTTGCGAAAGAGATTCCTGATTTTCTTTTTCAAAACGGCAATTGCATTTATGGTTTCTTATGTCTTCGTCAAAAAATTTTGATTGCTCTTTCATTCTGTAGACTTCGTTTGTCGCATTCTGGATATCATCAAAAGAAAAATCTTTCATGAAAACACCTACTTCAATTCGTTTATGACAGGAAGAATCTGAAACATTTTCATCATCTGCAAAACCTGGTCTGCCTTGTGGCGTTTATCGTCCTGTAAAAGTGGTTTAAGCGCTTTTATAAGGTCGCATCTGGGGTCGGAAGATGAAGAATTCATGAGTGACATAATTTTTGTGATTTTCCCTAAACTTGCAGGGTCAATTCCCTGAAAAGGAGAAGCTTCCTGATGATTACTTTTAGTTTCGCCTGAAGAAAAAAGTTGCTCTGCAGTCTGTTTTAAATTTTCGATGTCCTTGTCGCTCAAAGAAGAAATGATATCGCTTAAATTATTTATATCCATTACTTGTTGCGGAGTTTCTTGATAAGCTCCAGCGCTGCAGGGCTTGATAAAATTTCTTTTAAAGCCTGCTTGTCGGAAAGGACGTTTTCAAGCTTTTTCTTCTGCTCAGGCGACAGATTGTTTTCGATGTAGTTTTCTACATTTCCGTTTTTTAAAAGGTCATCGTAATTATTGTTCATAAAACCACTCCCGAAAGGATTTCAATATGAGAATTTTAGTTTTGTCAGATTCACATTCTGATACTTTTTCAATGCGTACTGCAATAAAAAACCATTCATCTGCAGAGGTTGTAGTGTTTTTAGGCGATGGTGAAAAGGATTTGTATGAGGTAAGCGATTTGCTTGTAAATAAACACGTCCTTGCAGTAAAAGGAAACTGCGATTTTTATTCATCACTTCAGGAAAATATCGTCCAGACCATAGAGGGTAAGAAATTTTTCATAACCCACGGTTATCTTGAAAACGTAAAATTCGGCGACGACAGACTTATCTACAAAGGTCAGTCATTATCTGCCGACATTATATTATATGGCCACACCCATGTCCCCGTGAGTAAATATATTGACGGCGTT
Source organism: Acutalibacteraceae bacterium (assembly GCA_045532395.1). Classification (GTDB taxonomy): domain Bacteria; phylum Bacillota; class Clostridia; order Oscillospirales; family Acutalibacteraceae; genus SIG575. The sequence goes on along the minus strand of JAZSFV010000184.1, from coordinate 10,224 downwards.
TATGTCTTTAACCCCGGCAGTATCCGCGACGGAAACTACGGCTTTATTGACATTACGGAAAAGGGAGTTATGTGTGTGAATGCGCATATTTAATTAATGCAGAGTGCAGAATGCAGAATTTTGGGCCTTCGGCGCAAATAGAAAGGAGAAGTTGGTGTGAATGAAAATATAATTGAGAGCAAAAGTTTTGATTTTGCGGTGAGAATTGTAAATTTATATAGGGTATTGACAAAAGAAAAAACGGAATATATTTTGTCAAAGCAGTTGCTGAAAAGCGGAACAAGTATAGGTGCAAATGTAGCTGAAGCAGAAAAAGGACAAAGCAGGGCGGATTTTAATGCTAAAATGAATGTTGCACTGAAAGAAGCTAATGAAACAGATTATTGGTTAAGGCTTCTCTATGCAACTGAATATTTGAACGAAAAAGAATTTTCAAGTATAAAAAATGATATTGATGAAATAATTGCAATCCTTACATCAATATGCAAAAAAACCAACAATTCTGAAAAAATATAATTTGGGTGTGGGCAAAGCCCACCATAAATTCTGCATTCTGCACTTTGCATTTTACATTTCAGTAATTTCCACTCCGCTATAATAATGCTTCAGAATCTCCTCATACGTCGCGCCCTGACGTGCCATGAAATCGGCTCCGTACTGGCTCATGCCGACGCCGTGACCGTTGCCTGTGACGGTGAAAATGAATTTGCCGTCTGTATATTTTACAGAGAAATTGTTTGATTTCAGATTAAAAGTCTGCTGAATTTCGTTGCCTGAAAATTCTTTTGAGTTTATGGTGAATTTTTTCACTGCACCCGCTTTTGTGCAGTCAAGATTTATTACGGGAATGTCTTGGATTTCAAGAGACAAAAACTTCTCAAAATCTTTTTTGCTTACAGTAACTTCACTTGTTAAGTTTTCGGATAAAGTGTCTCCCGTGCTTACAACACTTACAAGATAGGGCTTTTCTCCGCCCCAGATATCGGCACTGTTTTCCGTCTGACCGCCACAAAGAGCAAAGAAAGCGGGCAGTATGATTTCGCCATCGTAGGTTATAACCTTGTTTATCACTTCATCTGTGCATGAGGTGATTTTTTTTGAATAAATTTCGTATTTGTCGCCCCATTTTTCTCTGGCTTCCTCAGGGGAAATATATGCCTGATGTTTTTTGTAATCGTCTGTCAGCTGCACGTTATGAGAAGTCTGATAAAGCGCATAAGTGTGTGCTGCAACTGCTTGTGCTTTTATTGCTTCTTCCGAGTAAAGAGGGGAGATTTCTGCGCTCACAACACCTATGACATAGTCTCTTAAGGTTACTGTTTCTTCTGTGTTTGTTTTGGTGCGCAGGATTGTTATTTTCTGCGATTGTGTGGCTTGCGGAGTTTGCGCTGCCGATGCTTTTTTTGCTTCTTCATGGGGCACGTTTTTTGTCTTAATCGGTATCAGCGGTGTGAAAATCATGGAAAGTGCCAAACACAGCCCTAAAAATGCAGTAAATCTCATATAAATGACCATCCTTTTTTCTTGACTTTTAATGGGGAAATATTGTACAATATAAAGTAATATTTTATAATGGAATAACTATAAGAGGGTGTAGAAAAATGACAACTACTTATATAAAATATATTGACGACGATTCTATGGAAAGTTTATGCAGGGAGCTTGGAAAAAATAACAAGATTAATCCTGACGACTTTAACCGTTACAATGTAAAAAGGGGTCTTCGTAATTCAGACGGCACCGGTGTTATGGCAGGGCTTACAAGAGTCTGCAGCGTTGAAGGCTATTACATCAACGACGGCGAAAGAATCCCCAAGGAAGGCAAGCTTACATACCGCGGATATGACATGACGGAAATCGTGAGAAACTGCCAGAAAGAAAACCGTTTCGGATTTGAAGAAGTTGTATGGCTTCTTATCTTCGGCTCACTTCCCACAAAAGAGCAGCTCGAAATGTTCAGAGCAACTCTGGCTGCATGCCGTGAGCTTCCTGATGATTTCATCGAAGACATGATTATGAAAGCTCCGTCACCTGATATTATGAACAAAATGGCAAGAAGCGTGCTTGCTCTTTATTCATACGATTCAAACCCTGACGAAACAAGCGTGAAAAATATGCTCAGCCAGTGTATCCACCTTATTGCACAGCTTCCTGCAATTATGTCTTACGCTTATCAGGTTAAGAGAAGAACATACTACAAAAAGAGCATGTACATTCATCAGCCCAAGCCTGAACATTCAACTGCAGAAACAATTCTCCGTTTCACAAGAGCGGACAGAACATTCACTGACGAAGAAGCAAAACTCCTTGACCTTTGTCTTTGCATTCATGCAGAGCATGGCGGCGGTAACAACTCATCATTTACAACAAGAGTTATTTCTTCATCAGGCACAGATACATATTCTGCAATAAGTGCGGCTATCGGCTCTCTTAAAGGTCCCCGTCACGGCGGTGCTAACATCAAAGCACACCAGATGATTGATGAAATTTATAATAACGTTAAAAACCACTATTCAGACGGTGAAATTTACGATTACCTTAAGAAAATCATCAACAAAGAAGCAGGCGACCATTCAGGTCTTATATATGGCATGGGCCACGCAATTTACACTCTTTCAGACCCCAGAGCAGTGCTTCTCCGTGAAAAAGCGGCAGAATTTGTCAAAGGCACATGCTATGAAGAAAGATTCCATCTCATAAACCGCATTGAAGCTCTTTCACCCCAGGTTTTTGCAGATGTAAAAGGTGTTAAAAAGCCCCTTTGCGCAAACGTTGATATGTATTCAGGTCTTATCTACGAAATGCTTAAAATCCCCATGGATTTGTTTACTCCCTTGTTTGCAACCGCACGTGTTGCCGGCTGGTCTGCTCACAGAATTGAAGAAATGACAACTGCAGGCAGAATCATCCGCCCCGCATATAAGAGCGTTGCACTTTCAAGAGAATATGTTCCGATTGATGAAAGAAAAGAAACAATGGGCCAGGGAATATATATCCCCAGAGAACAGAGATAATTAAGAGGTAAAAACCTATGAAAATTAAAGGTAGCATAAAAAATCTTAAAATTGATACTGCGTTTATAATTGCCGCAGTGGGCGGAATCATTGCCCTCGCATTAAGGCTTTTTCAGGCTTTTGGCGGTCTTATCGATTTTGAAACGGGATTTTACACACAGGAAAGTATAACAACATATCTTCTTTATGCCGTTCTGTTTCTGACTGCATTCGGCGTTCTGGTGGTATGCACAATGGCGGGCGAAATTCCTCAGGAAAAAATGCCCACAAAGAAAAGCCCCCTGACTGCAGTGTTTGCAGGTGTTTTTGCGGTGACACTTGTTATAACCGCAATCGGCCAGTTTGACAGTTTCAGCAGCATTTATCTCACATTCAGTTCGCCCGAAGACAGGTTTATTGTTCCTGAATCTGAAAGATACAGCATTAATTTCTTCTTGAAATCAATGCCTTATCTTATGAAAATCGGCGCATTGCCCCAGCTTTTTGAAGGCGTTTTTGCAGTTTTGAGTGCGGCTTTCTTCTGCGTGCTTGCGCTTAGCTTGGCAGGTATCAGAAAGACAGACCTTGCCAGAATCAAATTCTTATCACTTTGCCCGCTTTTCTGGGCAACGTTCAGAATGGTTGAACGTTTCACAAGAACAATAAGCTTTATAAACGTTTCGTCTCTTTTCCTTGAAATGTTTATGCTTGCTTTTATGATGATGTTCTTCATGTACTTTGCACAGATGTCATCTCAGGTTAACGCAAGGGCAATTTCATTCAAAGTTTTCAGCTACGGTCTTATTGCTGCAGTATTAAGCGCAGTGATTATAATTCCGAAAGCACTTTTATATGTTGCAAATTCAACATACAGAGATATGCAGACAGACGGGCTTCTTGAATGCCCCATAGAAATTGCAGACTTAGGCTTCTGCTTGTTTGCAATCGGTTTTCTCGTGCTTTGCCTTTCAGTGCCGAGAATCAGGAATATGACACTTAAAGAAACAGAAAAACTTATCAAACAGGAGGAGGAAGAATAAGGTGTTTTTGCAGAATCTTGGTATTGCCGCAAAGCAGGTCGGCATTCTTTACATTATTGTTGCAGTTGGTTTCATCTGCGACAAGGTTGGTCTTTATAAAGAAAAAACGGCAAGACTTTCAAACGACTTACTCTTTTATATAATCACTCCCGCAGTTATCGTCACTGCATTCCTGACAATGGATAACTCTGCCGAAAACTATAAAAAGCTTCTTCTTGCTTTTGTTTTTGCAGTAGTGCTTCAGATTGTGGGTGCGCTTATTGCTATGCCGTTTTTCAGAGATAAAAGTAAAGAAGATAACTGTATTTACAAATTTGCTTCAAACTACGGCAACGTGGGTTACATGGCGCTTCCTCTTGCAAACGCGGTGCTTGGCGCAGAGGGCGTGTTTTACTGCTCTGTTGTGGTAATGGTTTTCAACGTGTTTTCGTTCACCCACGGCATAAAGGTTATGACCGGCGGAAAAAGTTTTGATGCAAAAAAACTTCTTCTCAACCCGGGCACAATTGCTGTTTTAATCGGTCTTCCTTTATTTATTTTCGGAATAAAACTTCCTGAAATTGTAAGAACACCCGTTGATTATCTTGCATCTTTAAACACTCCCATTGCCATGATTTTCTTCGGCACTTACCTTGCAAATACAGATTTGAAAACAATGTTCAGCGATAAGAGAGTTTATCTTACTGCGTTTTTGAAACTGATTGTGCTTCCTCTGTGTATGCTTGGAATTTTCAAACTCTGCGGAATCACAGGTGCTCTTGTGCCTGCTATTATTCTTTCAAGCTCCGCACCAAGCGCAAACAACACAGTTATGTTTGCTGCAAAATACGATAAAGACGCGCCTTGCGCATCAAAGGTTGTGGCACTTGTAAGCTTTATGAGTATTATCACAATGCCCGTCATGATTGCTTTAGGCCAGCAGATGTAGAATTATGGAAAAAATTAACGGGATTTTATCAGCTTACTGTGACGTTTACGGCTTCTGCAGTTTTGATGATTTAAAAGATAAGCTTATTGACTGCAGAGCGAAGTCAAGGATTCCACAGAATGCAAAAACAGTAATTACAATTCTTTTCCCTTATTACCTGGGGGAAGAAAACTATAAAGACCTCAATGTTTCACGTTATGCGGCGGTAAGCGATTACCACGAAGTGACGGGTAAATATCTGACTCTCATTTCAGAAAAATTAAAAGACGCTTTCCCTGAAAATGAGTTTGTGTTTTTTGCAGACAATTCTCCCATACCTGAAGTCTTTGCCGCAACCAAAAGCGGTGTAGGCATGAAAGGTAAAAACGGTCTTCTGATAAACGAAAAATACGGCTCATGGATTTTCATAGGGGAGATAGTTACAGATTTATATATTCCTTGTGAAAACAAAGAAATAAAAAGTTGTATGGACTGCAGAAAATGTCTTGATGCCTGCCCCACAGGAGTGCTTAAAGATGAAGTTTTCAACCCCGACAAATGCCTTTCCCATATTTCCCAGAAGAAAGGCGAAATTCCACCTGAATATCAGGTAATGATGAAAAATCTCGGCTGTGCATGGGGTTGTGATGAATGCCAGAAAGCATGCCCCTACAACATAAATGCAGAAAAAACCACCATTGAAGATTTTATAAAAAGTGCAAACCCCAGAGTGACTGAAGACACTCCCATTGACGGCAGGGCATTCAGTTGGCGTGGTGAGAAAGTAATAAAAAGAAACTTAAGGACAGTAAGTAATGAATTTTGAAAACAAAGATTTTGATTTGAAATTTAAAGAGCTTATTTCTTCTGCCTTTGACAGCGGAAGGCTTCCGCATGCAATAATTTTAGAAGGTGCAAATTCAGAAAAAAGAATGGAGTTTGCAAATCTTCTTGCAAAGGCTCTCGTTTGCTCGGAAGATGAAAAAGTTCTCCGTCCTTGCGGAAAATGCTTAAACTGCCTTAAAGCAAAATCAAATTCTCATATAGATATAAAAACAGTTATCGGCACAAACAAATCAAAAACTGTATCAGTTGAAGATATCCGTAATGTAAGAAGTGACGCTTACGTTGTGCCTAACGAAGCAGAAAGAAAGGTTTATATAATCACATCGGCTCACAAGATGAACGAAACTGCCATGAACGCGTTTCTGAAAGTTCTTGAAGAACCGCCAGGCTATGTAAACTTTATTTTGGAATGTGAAGATAAAGCCATGCTTCTCCAGACAGTTAAATCACGTTGTGCTTCTTTCAGGCTCGGTGACCTGACTGACGATAGCGTGACTAAAAACAAACTGGAAAAATCTTTTGAAAACGCAGTTAAAATCGCAAAGGCTATTGCGTCAGACAGCGAAATCGAAATGATGAAAACTCTGGGAATTTTTGAAAAAGACAAAGATGGCTTGAAATTGGCTTTAGAAGAAGTTATACTGATTTTAAGAGATAGTATTTCTCTTAAAAATTCATGCGATTGTTGCCTTTCACAGAATAAAGAAACGGCAATGGAGCTTGCTTCTTCCATGACTTCGGAAAAAATTATTCATGCCATGGAAATAGTGAATGATTCACTTAAGAGCATTGAATTTTACGCAAACCATAATTTACTTTTGGCAAGGCTTTCAAGCAGGCTGAAAGGTTGATATATTTGAAAGAGAGGAAAAAATATGGCTGAAGTAATTGGTGTCAGATTTAAAGACGTAGGCAAGGTTTACTTCTTTGACCCTGACGGAAAACAGCTTAAAAAGTTTGATAAAGTTATTGTTGAAACTGCACGCGGTGTTGAATGCGGTGAAGTTGCGGCTGAAAACAGAGAAGTGGACGATGAGCAGATTGTTCATCCCCTTAAAAAACTTATAAGAATCGCAACTGAAGAAGACCTGGAAATTGTAAAACAGAATAAAGAAAAAGAAAAGAAAGCCTTTGAAATCTGCCTTGAAAAGATTGAAAAGCACGGCCTTGACATGAAACTTGTTGAAGCTGAATATACTTTTGACAACAGTAAAATTCTTTTCTATTTCACTTCTGACGGCAGAGTTGACTTCAGAGAGCTTGTTAAAGATTTAGCTTCTGTTTTCAGAACAAGAATTGAGCTTCGCCAGATTGGTGTCAGAGACGAATCTAAAATGGTAGGTGGTCTCGGCATGTGCGGAAGACCTCTTTGCTGCTCAAGCTTCCTTGGGGATTTCCAGCCCGTTTCAATCAAAATGGCAAAAGAGCAGGGGCTTTCCCTTAACCCCACAAAAATCAGCGGCACCTGCGGCAGACTTATGTGCTGCCTTAAATATGAGCAGGACGCTTATGAGCATCTTCTGAGAGTTACTCCCAAGGTTGGTGCTATCGTTGAAACTGACGAGGGCAGAGGCACTGTTTCTGAAGTTAATCTTCTCAAAGGTAAGCTCAAGGTAAGCCTTGACCGCAGACCCGGCGCTGCTCCCCAGACATTTGACCGCCACGATGTTAAGCTTATCAAGGACGGACATATCAAAATCGACAAAGCAGAGCTTGAAGCACTCAAAGGAATCGAGACCTGATTTTAACTTAATATTTTATCCTTAATTAAGTGAATTATCAAAGAAAATTTTCTCTTTATAAAAAAACACTTGATTTTTGAAAAATATGTGATAGAATAAGTGTATAAATTAAAAGGGAGGTTACGAACAATGGCTTATATCATCAACGACGAATGCATTTCTTGTGGCGCATGCGCAGGCGAATGTCCCGTTGAGGCAATTTCTGAAGGCGCAGATAAATATGTTATCGACGCAGATGCTTGCCCCGTAGGAGCTCCTGAACAGGCATAATTTTTTGAACAATCAGACTAAACCGGACTACCTTTTGGTAATCCGGTTTTTTCTTTTATTTAACGGCAAAGTAATAATACATAAATCCCGAACCGTTAAGGCATGGTGTCACGTTGTCCACTTCATAGGTTGAGCCGTTGAGTGCCCTGAAACCGTCTGAAGTGCATTCAATGCATGATGAGCCGTGTGAATCGGAAACAGAGTATCCGCAATATGCGATGCCCGTTTTGTTTTCAAAATCAATGCCTATAGGCGGACCGCCAAGACCGAAAGCAAACACAAACCTGGGCTTGAAGCCCAACTTTATTGTTCTTGCTCCCAGACCGTTTCCCGTATATGAGCCGGTCACAACTCTTTCGTCCCAACGGTCTTTTTCAGCCTGCGATACGTGAATAACCGTGTCGTCCATGTGCTGCTTGCAGAAGAAGGTTTTGCTTAAAAAAGAAGTGAAGTTAAGCCCCGTTTCGTCAGCAGGACAAAATTCTGCAGCAACGTGAATGTCAGCGTCCATAACAAGCGACTCCGTGTTTCTGTCAGAGTTGACATGACCGCAGGTGGAAGAAACAATGTTAAGGTCTGTCTGGAATGTAAGGTAGTCAACAACCTTTGAGAAAACCTCATGGCATTTGTTACCGCCTAAAGAGTCAGGCACGTGAATGCCTAAAACAATGTGGATATCAGCCTGACGGCAATATTCGTCCCTTACCAGCTCGCCGTCTTCGTTTTCAACAAAAATATCAGTAATCGTAACTTTCGCAAGACCTACGGAAACGATAGAATTTTTAAGTGGCACTGCTTTTGCCTGAGGGGGATATTCCGTCATGAATGTAATGGATTTAAGGTCAGAAACTTTGCTGAGCCAATTCACAATTGACTGCGGCATAAGGCTTATGGTACTGCTCATTAAAAACCTCCTTTAAACTTCAACGATTGTTTTTATGATTGCCCAGATGTAAAGCACCTGATTGCCGAAATAAACCTTTTCACTTCTGTCGACCTTGAATTTTGTGCCGTCAGAATAAATCCATGTGCTTGAGTCTGTAATGCCTGTAAGGTCATGGTTTGCAGGGCCGATGTAAAGGTAATGTCCCTGGCTGTTGTAACCGATAGGCGTGTTCACTCCGTCAAGGTACATCTTGTTTTTATACCTGAGAGGCTGGATGAAACAATGATAAATTCCGCTTCTCCAGCCGTCTTCACTGTAAAGCTCGGCCTCTCTGCCGTAAGAGGAAAAAATTTTATCAAGTGTCATAAAAACTCCTAAATATTAATAAAAAGAAATTGCGTATCCTTAAGTAGCGGTGTAAGCTCAATGAGTGCGTCTTTCTTGATTTTTTCAGCGTTTTCCGTTATTGACGAAATAGTTTTGCTGACTGTTATATCGCCTGCTTTGAAACTTGTCACCGTATCTGCCTGAGAAGCCACTCTCAGCGCATAGTCGTAATAGGTAAGTGAAGCTGCCGCATTAATTACTCTCACGTCGTCTTTGTCGTCACATGACCTTAACTGCTTGACGATACGCTCATGGTTTATTACGCACAGAGGCAGAATTTCTTCTGCCTCTTTTTCGTCTATGGGGGCTAACTGCTTAAAGCGAGCAAGAACTTTCCATTGACTTGTCATAGGTTTTCTCCTTTATTAAACTTCAAGGACTTTTGATGCGTCAGTGAAGATTTTTGAGAAACCTGCAATTGAAGTGATTGCGGCACGTTCAAGCTGTCTGTCAATAAGTTTATCGTATTCTGTCATAACTTCGCCTGCAGTAATCATTTCAAGGGCGCATGTTTTGTCAAGACCGATAAGCTTGCCGTTTTCCACTGCATTTGATTTGATAAGGTCTGCGCCTACAGGAGTAATCATTCTGCCTGTTGCGTGGAAGTCAAGAGATGCAATTGAATCTCTGAATTCAGGAAGCTTGAGCATTTTTGCAGTTATGTCACCGCTTGCAATGATTGTGTTCATTTCGTAGGGTGAGAATTTGTTCCAGAAATCAACCATATCGCCGTATGTAAGCTCGCCTGCGTTTTCAGTTGAAATAACTTCTGCAGGGTTTTCGTTGCCGTCACCGTTGATAAGTGCATCAATAGCGTCCTTTAACTGTGCACGTGCGATATATGCGCCAATCTGTTTGAGAGTAACTGTGAAAACATCAAGGTGCTGGAATCTGATAGCCTCGTAAGAAGCCACAAGCATTCTGCCACGTTTCTTGAGAGAAACAAGGTTGTCCTGAGTTCTGATTGTTGTTTCAGGGATAAATGCACCTTCGCCTACACGCACAAGCTCTTTATCTTCGTCAGAAAGAGTTGAAGTGATTGCGCGGTAGTCAAGAGAGTTGATGTTTGTAACAGATGCTACGATTTTGGGTAAAACATCTGCTTCCTGCATGCCCTGTCTTATTGCACGTGAAACATATTCAGGGAAAAGTG
>JAZSFV010000277.1:0-8199 GCA_045532395.1 Acutalibacteraceae bacterium | reverse complement strand
AGAATATCGTAACGTGTTGAAGTAGCCTTCTGGCTCGTTTTAAAACTACCTGTAACATCTGCACGCTGGATACGACCTGTGTTGTGACCCACAAGGAAACCTATTTTGTCAGCACCCCTGACACTACTGCTACGGCCGTCCATCTGGATTTCACAATAGTACATACCTGTTGCTGAACTTGTACGCTGTGTTGCGTTTGTACCTACAAGACCACCAACGTGGGTACTCTTTGCGGTGTCGCCTTGAATAATGACCCATTTAGCACGAACTTTATTGATTTTACCTCTGTTCTGTGCAACAAGAGAGCCTGCATAAGGTCTTGATGTTTTGATTGTTGCGTTATCAATAGTGTTAAGTTTAATACCGTTAGCATTACTGTCGAAGTTTGTTTCACTATCAATAATACCACTGTTATCAACCACAATAGCTGTACCAGAATATGTTCTGAGCGTTGTATCATCAGGATAGAATGATTCAGCCTTTGTTGTTGATGCTGTTGTATCTAAAGTAATTATTGTAAAGTAACAATTCTTTACAGTACCGTCGTTTTTAAGAATGATACCAGCAGCCTGTGCATCAGAATATCCGTTAGTAATTGAAACATTATCAACAGCAAGGTTTGTAATTGTAGATGCAGAGTTTACGTAACCGAAAATACTTAATGAATTGAATGAGTTATCATTAATTGTAAGGTTTAAAATTCTCTTTCCGTTACCGTCAAGGTGGAAGAAAACGTTTGGGTTAGATGAGAGTTCAGGGTTAACTGATACGAGTGTACCACCGATACCTGTATATTCAGCCTGATTGTCAAGAAGTGTCTTGTCAATTGTAGTTCCTTTGAAATCGATATCAGCAGTAAGTTGGAAATACTTGTTTTGGTTACCGGTATCGTTGATAAGTTCGCTCATCTTGAGGAAGTTATCGACTGAACTGATTTGATATGGATTATCCTTCGTACCTTCACCAACCAAACCATCTGCACCATTATTTGAAGGTTTCTGGGTGTTCACTTCAATATTGGGAGTAGTACTTTCTGTTGTAGAAGGTGCGGTTGTTGTTGGCGGAAGCGTTGTAGTGGGTTTCTGTGTTGTAGTAGGCTTCTGGGTTGTTGAGGGAGGAGTTGTAGTTATGGGTTTCTGCGTTGTTGCAGGAGGAGTAGTTGTTGTGGGCTTCTGAGTTGTTGGTGCCTGTGTAGTTGAGGGAGGCACTGTTGTTTCGGGAGCCTTTGTTGTTTCCTGTTGTACTGTTGTAGCCGGATTGGATGAAGGCTGTTCAGATTCAGGTGCAATAGTTGTATCTGTTGCGATAGGAGTATTATCAACTATGTCCTCTACGATTGTTTCAATAACAGCATCGTCTGAACCCACAAGTTCGGAGGTATATTCACTTGTATAAGGGTCTTCAGTCGCTGCGATAGCAGTATATACACCGGTCGAGGATAACAAAACCCCCCCGGTAAGAACCAAGGCTATTAACCTTTTCAGTAATCTTTTGTCCATAATCTAAAATACCTCCGTAATTTTGAGAACAAGTCTTGATTCTTAATTTTCAATACTGCACACGCACGTAAAATATAAAAAGGAATTAAAACTTCTCTCTTTGTGTAAACCCAGTAAAATCAAGGTTTTTTGCGTTTTGTAAAGTTATATCACTTTACAGTTTTATGTGAAATGTAAAGCTTAATAACTTTACAAATTATCATTCAGCATCACTTGTTTCTGATGCGTTTTTCTTTGAATTTTCTTTTGCTTTCTGAGCCTTAAGTTTAGCCTTTTCTTTTTCTTTTGCAGCTCTTGCTTTCTCTTTGGCTATTGCATCGGCTTTGGCTTTTGCCAATCTTTCTTTTTCATGCTGTTTTGCTCTCTGCTCAGCTTCTTTTGCCTTCTGCTTCGCCTTTTCAGCTGCTAATCTTGCTTTTTCTTTTTCTCTGGCGGCTCTTTCTTTTTCTTCCTGAATTGCTTTCTCTTTAGCCTTAGCTAATCTTTCTTTTTCCTTAAGTTTTGCAGCTTTTTCTTTTTCGAGTTGCTGCATTTTAAGTTTTTCTGCTCTTTCTTTTTCTTTAGCTTTAGCATTCGCAATTCTTTCTTTTTCAAGCTGGATTGCTTTTTCTTTTGCAGCCTGCTCTCTCAGCTTTAATCTTGCTATTCTTTCTTTTTCTTCCTGAATTGCTTTTTCTTTTGCTCTGGCTAATCTTTCTTTCTCCTTAGCCTTTGCATTTGCAATTCTTTCTTTTTCAAGTTGGATAGCTTTTTCTTTTGCTGCTTTTTCTTTCAACTTTTCTTTCTCTTTGCGCTCTTTTTCAAGTGCTTCTGCTTTTTCTTTTGCAGCAAGAGCTTTAAGTCTTTCTTTTTCTTTTCTTTCTTTTTCAAGTTGAGCAGCTTTTTCTGCGGCTATTCTTTCTCTTTCTTTAGCCTTAGCCTTTGCTATTCTTTCTTTTTCTTTTCTTTCCTGCTCAAGTTTAAGCGCTTTTTCTTTTGCAAGTCTTGCCTTTTCTTTTTCTTTTGCCTTGCGTTCTTTTTCAAGTGCTTCGGCTTTTTCTCTTGCTATGCGCTTCTTCTCAAGCTCTGCTGCTTTACGCTGTCTTTCGAGCTCCAATGCTTTTTCTTTTGCAATGCGCTCTTTTTCTTTCTGTTTTGCAAGTCTTTCTTTCTCTTTTGCAGCAGCAATTGCCTGCTGTTCTCTGAGTTTTGCAAGACGTTTCTTTTCTTTTTCTTTCTCTCGTCTTGCTCTTTCCAAAGCAATTTCTTTTTCTTTCTTTGCTTTGATACGGGCTCTTTCGCGTTCTTTACGCTGCCTTTCCATTTCTTTTTCTCGTGCAATTCTTGCTTTTTCGCGTTCGATTCTGCGACGTTCGATTTCTTTCTTTCTTTCGATTTCTGCCTTGATTTTTTCTTCAATAAGACGTTTACGTTCATTTTCAAAGGCTAATGCACGATCGATAGCTTCTCTGATTTTCTGTTCACCGGCGGTTTTCTTCTTATGAGCCAGCTTCATTTCATCAATGAAAATCTTCCTGATTTCTACTTCGTCCATATCATAATTAAGGACAAGTTCTTCAGCGAGACGTTTGATAAACTTCGGTTTAATCTTACGTTTACGAAGTTTTCCTCTGAATTCGCTTTCAGGAGCAGTATTCTTCTTAAGAAGCATATAGTTGTAAGCCAATACACCGTAAAGGTCGTCACGGTAGCTATCGCTTACCATATCGTCTGATTCTTTAACTGTTATTTCATAACCAACGTCATCATATGAGTGGATAAACTGCCATAAAGTAAGGCATTGACGGAAATTGGGGTCCTTCAAAATAACGTTAGTTCTCATAATGGGAGGACGAACAGGAACACACTTACGCATTTCCAGCATAAAGTTCGAATGAACAAAGTCATCAACAAGAGTTTTTATCCTGCGGATTCTGTTCATAACTGATTTTTCTTTTTTGCCATCCACATCTTCATCACTGTTATATTTGGTTGCAACTTCCATTTTGAAAGTTATAAGTTCGTTACCTTTTTTAAGTGAACTTTCCATTTTAAGCGAACTGAGATTTTCATCATCAGGCATATTTGCAAGAGCATCATATCTGACATTAATGAAATATTCAAGCTGCTTGATAAGAGTGAACAGGAAACGGTTTTCGTAAATTTCATAACTTTCTTCACGGAAAACGTTCAGAATTTTGCTGGGCATAACACTACCATCATCTTCAACCTTTGCAATCATGTTGGTGTGCTGAGCAAGATGTCTTATTGATTCAGTCGTGATTTTCTTTGCACGTTCAATAATAACAACTTCTTCTTCCTGAACAATAAACTTACGGGGGTTTCTGAGGATGTTATCAATGGGAATGATACAACTCTCAATAGCCTCAACCCAACGGATGTCTATTTTCTTTTCAAAGAATCTATTAAATTGAGAAAAATCGTTGTGTCCTGTGGAAATAGCCTCGTACATAAAGTCATAGTACGGGTTTCCGGCTGTCATTTCAGACATTTTGTCTTTATAGACAGAGTATAAATCGAGATATGATTCGCTCATCTGAGAACGTCCCCTTTTGTGTGAAGATTAGTTGTGCTATGAAACTTAAACCATTACATAAGTTTCTGAAGTCTTTCAAGGTAATCCTTAGAATCCTTCATGTTTGACTTACCGAAGTTTTTGTTAAGGTAAGTAATAAGACCGCCGATTTCATTACGGATATAAGAAACGTTCAAGCTTTCAAATTTACGAAGAATCTTGTGAGCAAGGATAAAGTCGATACCATCGATTTCTTTACCGCCACAACCAACATATACGGGAACGAAATCTTTAAGCTGTTTAAGAATACGGTTACCGAAAGCTATACGGAAATGTTCGATAACATAGTCGTCAAGTTCAGCAAATTTCTTAAGAGCTTCTTGTGAAACAGGATATTTTTCTTTAGCTTCATCGAAGAGTTCTTCAAGATGCTTGTAGTTGAGATACAAGGGATCAGTAAGAGGTGCTTCGAAATATTTACCTTTTGTATTGATATCGATGGGAATAGCACGGTCGTAAACCTTATCAGTAACGGCGAAAGTAGAGTCGTCGTTGTTGATTGTGCCGACATACCACATGTTGGGAGGAAGTTTAAATTTACCATCGAAGAAGAGTTCGGGGTCTGTGGGCCATACTGTGGGAACAAGTGAAACAACCCATTCATCACGTGAAGGCATTTCGAGGATTGACAAAAGCTCAGCGAAATAGTATTCAACACGAGCGATGTTCATTTCGTCCAGGATAATAACTGAAACGTCATCCATGAAGCGTGCTTCATACATTTTCTTAAGAACTTCAGTTTCATTGAAACGCTTTGTGAATTCGTTGAAGTAACCGAAAAGCTCTGTACGGTCACGCCATGAAGGCTGAACAGAAGCGATAGTTACGTCGTTCTGAATGAATTTACCAAAAGCATAGGGAAGTGAAGTTTTACCTGTACCTGAAATACCCTGAAGGATAATAAGTCTTGCTGCTGCAAAGCCTGAAATGAAAAGACGAAGTGTGTCAATTTCATAGTAAAGACCAAGTCTGCTACAAGCAAAGTTGCGGAAACGTTCGCAGAATTCGGGAAGAGTAATGTCATTATCAAAATCATGCTGAACATAGTCTTTCATAGCAAGGTCAACCTGAGTAAGCTTGTAGAAACGGCTATAGTCTTCAGCAGTTTTGTCAACTTCTGCTTCTTCTTCCTCTTTCTTTTCTTCTTCAATATCTTCATAAGGAGATTCATCAGGACGAAGACCTAACTGTGAAACTTTCATAGCAAGGATTTTCTGCTTTTCCATATTAAGTTTGATAACTTCACGGTTAAGATTTCCTACTTCGTTGAGAAGTTCTTCCTGGTCAACGAGAGTTTTACGAACTCTTGCATATTTCCTGAGCAAAAGAACAACAAGGAATATGATTGCAGCAAGGGCTGCTACAATAAGAATTACGCAAAGAATTGCAAGCACCCATTCCATAACACCAAAGTTTGATGAGTATTTGTCAAAAATTTCTATGTATTTCGGGAAGTTGAAGATATCTACGATACCGCGACCGATACCTTTAAGAATTCCCCAAAAACCGCTTACAAAGAACTGTCCAAAAAAATCCTGAATGAAATTCAGCAATATGCTCATTTTCGTCACCTCGTAATATTTTCAAAAGATTTTGCTTTCTATTATATATAATAATCCTTTTGCTTTTACAATTCCTCGGTTCCCTTTACTCAAGGGAGCTTCGTCGGTGTTAAAAAAGCTCTCAGGATTTAATTTTCGCCGTTGCTTTCTTCAGAAGATTCTTCTTTTACCTCTTCTTTCGTTTCTTCAGACTTCGTTTCTTCCGTGGGTTCGTCTGATTTAACAGTTTTTTCTTCCGCAGCCGCTTTTTCCGCAGCCTGCTTTGCAAGATATTCTTCAATTGCTTTCTGTTTAAGCTCTTCTGAAAGTTCACCGCTTTCAAGCAATTCTGCACGTGTTTTTTCTTTCTTTGATTCATTAAGAGCTTTGATAAACTTATAAATCTGCAAGAGGAAGATAAGAGCGAGAGGAAGAATTATAAAGAGAAGGAATGAAAGATTAAGTCTTCTCTCGTTTTCTGTGCCCTGATTAAGAACCCAGGTCCATTTATCGCCTGCCTGACCTGTACCTTTGACAATATCAATAATCTTACCAAGACCTTTTATTCTTGTGCCATCGTCAACGCCATTCTTCTGATTTGCTTTGTATGAATAAACACCAACAATTTCACTTGCAACAACGTCTGTCTGGTCGTTTGCGGGAGTATTGTCACCTCGTGTAGTATAGGTAACGATGTCACCAATCTGATGTTCTTCAACAATTCTATGGGTATTGATAATATACTGACCCTGTTCAATCGTTCTGAAAGAAATAATATCTCCGGGATTTAAATCTTCTCCCTTGTATTGTTTAATAACAAGCAAATCGCCTGTATAGAAAACCGGTTCCATTGAATTTGACTGAACAGAGAATAATGAATAACCACCGACATTCGGTAAACCGCTTTCCGATTTTGCCGACGATAACGTCAAAATGGTAAATATAACCGCAAATACAAGTATTATCGCAGTAACTATGTCACCGATAAGTTCTATTTTATTTACCTTTTTTGCTTCTTTGGTCGAAGTTTCTTCTATATTTGACTTTTTTTCTTCCGCCATAAACCGGGACCCACCTTTATTTTTTATTTTTCTTTGATTTATATTTATATTAAAAGATTGCTCTTTTATTTTCGAAGTTAATGAGTATATATATTAATTGTATAGTATAAGTTGTACATAATTTTCCGAATAATCTGAGAGGAAACACACACCGAGCGAGGCGGTTAACCCCGCCCGGCTATGTTTTTTAAGTTTTAAGCTGTTTCAAAAGCCGATATTTGAAACGATTTAATGAGCTATGTTTATAACTCTAAAGTTGAACAATCACTAAAATAATTGATTCAAATTAATTAATTATTCTACGATGTTGAGTGTCATAGCAAATTTAACGTCTTCACCTGCAACGTCGAATTTAAGCATTTCGCAGTCTGCGTCGTTACCTTCAAGCCAAAGGAATGCAACAAACATCATAGGAGCGTCTGTTGTTGTGCCTTCAGCGATTGTGAATGTGATACCGCCGTCTGCTGCAACTTCTTCGATGTTTTTACCGCCGTCTGATACGTAAGCTCCTGATGTTCCTGCTGTACCAGCTTTTGAAATGCCCATGAATGTGTTATCAGCATTAGCTTCAGCTGCAACTGCTTTATCGTATGTACCGATAACGTCACCAGCTTCACCTGATGCGGGAACAAGAGCAAATTTCATACATTTTGCAGCCTGAGAGTCTGTTCCGTCAAAGTTAACAACTGCTTTAACTGTTTCGCCAACAGGACCTGTTACCCAAAGGGGAACTGCAACAACGTTTGTACCCATTACTGCAGGTGTTGTGCCGAGAGTTTTTGTATCTTCGTCATAGATAGCTGTGATCCAGTTTGAAGCATCTTCTGATGATGCAGGATCAAATACCATATCTTTCTGATAGCCAGCACCCCAGCCGTCTTTAACAGCAACTGCGTCTGCGAAGTCAACCTGTGTGCCCCATTCGCCACCCTTATCAACTGAGATAAGGAGACCTGTTGAAACTTTAACACTAGCTTCGAGTTCTTCAACAGCAACAACTTTTGATGATGAGAACCATGCATAAGTAGCTGATGTAAGAACGATAGCTGATACGATGAGCATTGCTACTGATGAGAGCAACGCACTTTTTCTCATTGTTTTTCTCATGAATGTTACCTCCATAAAAAATTTTTGAAAGTTTTACTTTCGTTTTTTAAATTTATATCCAATATGTGTTGATAAATTTTTAAGGGGAGAAAAGTTACTTAAGGAACTTGCTTAATTTAAGAAAGTGTGATGTTCACTTTTTCCTAAACAAGCTCCCCGTTTTCGGCTTCTTTGTCTATAATATGGAACATCATAGACAGCTTAACCTCTCCTCCCATAATATTATCAACACATTCAGGATCCCAACCTTCAAGCCAGATAACAACAGTATATTTGTCAATCGAGCCTGATTTAAAACCGGTTACGGTTCTGTCCATAACCTTATTGTCTTTGGCAAAAAACTCATCAATACCGAAAGTAGCATATTGATCATTTTCAGTACCTGCGATAGGTTTTTTACCATAAGTAATTGCTTC
>JAZSFV010000261.1:0-2705 GCA_045532395.1 Acutalibacteraceae bacterium | reverse complement strand
GACTGATGAGGTGTAGGTTGCGACCGCAACCGTTACATATCAAGGCAAATTAGTTTTCCACCTCATCCGTCTTTGCCTCACGGCAAATCCACCTTCCCCTCGAGGGGAAGGCAATCTCACCGACAAATTATAATTTATCTGCGTTTTTATTGATTTTCCACTTTCCGCTTTGCGTTTTCCATCCAACCTATGCACAACATCTTGTGATTGCAAAAAATGTAATAATATGTTATACTAATTGTCCTATTATTGAGATGTCAGGAGGGAAAGAAATGTGGAGTATCTCGCCAAAGGTATATTCGTCGATGTTCTCGTTGCCGACGGAAATTGCTGACCGTGGACTTAAATTTGCAAGTGGCGAACAGTTAAAGGTCATTATTGCCATTTTCAGAAACCCTGAAATAACAACAGAAGAAATCACAAAAATCACAAATCTTTCTCTTGGTACAGTAAAGGAATGTGTTGAATACTGGACTCACAACGGCATTTTACAGGGTGAAGAAGCTACTGCACCTGTAAAAACCGAAAAGCAGGTTGCAACACCTGAAAAGGTGAAAATGCCACTTCCCGAAATTCAGTTTACTAACCCTAATCAGGCTGAAATCGAGAAAATTCTCAAGAAAAACGGTGCTGTGAAACGACTTTTCAATGAGGCACAGGAGATACTCGGCAGAACTCTCGGTTACAGTATGCAATGCACAATTTATTCCGTTGTTTATCGTTACGGAATTACACCTGATGTGGCAAACTGCCTTCTCTACTTTGCAAAGAGCATTGACAACACAAGTCAGAACGATATTCTTAAAATTGCAAAATACTGGGCAGAAAACGGTATTACGGACTTGGCATCAGCTGACGATTACATAAACGAAACTGAAAAAGCATTGACGGTGTTCCGTGAGCTTGCAGTAAGAACAAATAACGACACATCAGCACCTACATTTGCCGTTATGGAAATTTTCTGCGAGTGGCTTCGTTGGGGTTATACAATCAACGAAATCGAAAAAGCATTCAATATTATGAAAGCAGAAAAACAGACAGGCAGGCTTGTGTGGAACAATATCTGTCATATGAACGGAACCATAAAGAATTGGCGTAAGCAGGGGCTTAATACCCTTGAAGATATTGAAAAAGGTACAAAGAAATTCCAGAGTAAGACTCAGAAAGCAAAAACTGAAACGAAAGAAACATCATTTGATGTTGCAAAAGCTGAAAAGGAAGCAACAGAAAATCCAAAAGACTTTGGTTCTATGAAGAATAAAAAAAGAAAAAGAAGTAAGGGGGCATAAGACTTGGCATTTTCAAGAGAAATGCACGAAAAAGCTCGTGCAGAGATTAAAAACAGAAGAAATAATGCTGAATATACAGCAAGTCAGCGTAAAAATGATTTGAGTTTTAAGTACCCTGAATTTCAGTTTATCGAAACTGAACTTGCAAAAACAGGACATGAAACTGTAAGAGCATTTTCTTTACCGAAAGACAAAGCGGAAATTGAGCTTAAACGTATCCGTGAAAAAAACAGACAGCTTCGTGAGGAGAGAAAAAATCTTCTCAAAGCATTAAATTTGCCTGAAGATTACCTCGATGTAAAATATACCTGCGAAAAATGTCAGGATACAGGTGTCCTTGAAGATTATGATGATGAACGTCGTGTTTCTTATGGTACAAAACTTTGCTCTTGTCACAATGAACTTCTAAAAAAATATGCAAGTGAGAAGATGTCATCAATGCCTCCGCTTGAACTTTCAAGTTTTGAAGATTTCGACTTGAAATATTATCCTAAATCAACAGAAAACGGAAAATCACCTTATGAAATTATGCAAGATGTTTATACCCGTTGTGTAAAATATGCAGAAAATTTTGACACAGACTCCGTAAGCCTTTACTTCTGTGGCAGAACAGGACTCGGCAAAACTCATTTGTCATTGGCTATTGCAAATGAGGCAATAAAAAAGGGCTACAATGTTGTTTATGGTTCTGTTATTAACTTTCTCAATAAGCTTGAAAAAGAAAAATTCGGCAGAGCAGATTCCTTTGAAACAGAAGATATTCTGATAAATGCAGATTTGCTTATTCTCGACGATTTAGGTGCAGAGTTCTCAACTGCAGTTGCAACATCATCACTTTATAACATAATCAACAGCAGAATTGCTCGTGGCGTGCCTACAATCATCAGTTCAAACTTGAGCCTTGAAGAAATCAAGTCACGCTACCCTGAAAGTGTAGCATCAAGAATAATAGGTAATTATGTAGTTGTTAAATTCACTGGTGATGATATTCGTCAGATTATGAATGATGAATAAAAAACAGAAAACTATGTAGGGTGATTCATGAATCACACGAATTGAAACACAGTGACAAAATCTACTTTCATATCGTCGGACCGATATTTCGTGTTCGACGTTTTTTTATTTTCATTTCACTAAAATCAAGTGTTCCGTCATTGGCTTTTCTCTCTGCTTTTTCCACATCAAAACTCACTTGCTTTTCTTGTGTCACAGGAGTCGATTTGTAAGGCTTTGCATTGTAATTTGAGTTACTCTGTATGGCTTTTGTGAAAACTTGTCCTGTGGCTTTTCAGAGGCAAAAGAATGCACATCCTTATTCATCTCCCGAATATCATTCACATAAATTTTAATTGGCAGACCAATTTGTTGATGCTCCTTGCGAATAAGCCCTGCTTGTTCAAGATTATTAAGAGCATA
>JAZSFV010000237.1:0-12111 GCA_045532395.1 Acutalibacteraceae bacterium | reverse complement strand
TCGCTCAAAGCTTTTTATCCCCCCCCTGTAGAACAGGGGGTTCTCTTTGTCTCAGACAACAGGAAAACAGCGGAGTGATTTTCACTCCGCTGTTAATTTGTTGCAAACCCCATGAGTTTTATGAATTCGCACTGTTGTTCTGACGTGATAAGCAAAATAACTTTCCACCGTTAAACTATATAAAAAATACCATAGGTTAATTGTGCTAATAAAATAATCTCTTTGCTTCATAAGTACGCATATATAAAGCAAAGAGATTTGTAAAAATTCGATTTTCCGTAAAACAAAGTAAATTTTGTCAGTTGACTAAGACAACTCAAGTAAACTTTCTGTTTTTATATCTGCGATACTAATTCCAAAACTTCTTCGAAGTCTCCGTCATATATGTTATACACATATTTTTCGTGACTCACCTCATCATCGTCGTTAAACTGATAATCATCTCTGTAAAAATTCAAGATTCCCTGCTTTTCATCCTCGGAATCATAATATTCTGCAGTACCGTTTTCATAAAATTGTGTTACAGATACACTTGTTGCATATTCCAGAAGATTTTGTGCAATCAGGCAAGTTGCGGTAAAGCATTTATCCTCACTTTCATCTTCAGTACAGTCATATGTTGTATATTTTGATAAATTTGCCAACAAATCCAGATATTCCATAGTTTCATAAATATTATCAGGCATAATTCCTTTAAAAACAAATTCGTTTTTAGCATATCTGATAATTTCAAATGTGTTTTTGAAGAGCTCTGCAAATTCATCCAAAGAAATATCTTCCTCTCCGAATGTCATCAGATTTCTGAGTTCAACCTTTTCTCGCCACGCTTCTACTGATTCAGTAAGTCTTTCGTCCATTTTCAAAGTCCCTTCTTCGTGAATTTTTTCTATAATAATTATACTACTTTTATATTGTAATTGCAACCATAGTACAAAAACGGGACATTAACTAAGGTAAAATACATCTATTCAAGAAAAGCAGAGCATTTTTATTATCTGTATAATATAAATTTTCACTATTTATTTGACAATACAGAAAAATTAATGTATAATCATGTAGAATAAATGCATATGATTTTATTTTTCAGAGATGGCGGTAAAATCCAGCATTGTTTTTTAGTCGTGGGGACGACTTAAAATAAAAAATTTTTATTAAGGAGAATTTTTATGGAAAACTACATCGGTAAACTTTGTCCGGTTTGCAACACAGAAATCAAAGAGGGAGATGCTGTTAAAATCTGCCCCGCTTGTAACATTGTTCATCACGAAAACTGTTGGGCAGCAAACAAAGGTTGTGCAACTTTCGGTTGTCCTGAACAGAATAAAGAAGCTGCACCCGCACCCGCAGCAGCTCCTGTTCAGCCCGTTTATGAAGCAGCCGCACCTGCTCCTGCACCGCAGCCCGCTCAGCCTTATTACCAGAACAACCAGCAGTGGCAGGGTCAGCCTTATAACCCCAATGCACAGGCTATGCCTGACCAGTTTAATGGCGCTATGCCCCCTCCCATGCCTCCCGCTAAAAAGAAATCAAAAGCTCCGTTAATTATCGGTCTTTCAGTTGCTGCTATTGTGGTTATAATCATCATTGCAATTATAGCAGGCGCTTCTTCAGGTCCCGACCTTGAAGCAATCTACAGAGAAGAATGTTCTTCTGTTTGGGCAACTGTTGGTTCAGACGGTCAGTATCTCCGTATTGATACAAACCCCTATGACCGCGACGATGACGGCGTAGCATATCTTGATGCTTATGAAACAATCGAAGTAGTAAACGAAAAATTAGGCTTACCTTCTTCTCTCTTCACTGAAATGGGCGAAACAAGAGGTATGGACGGCGTACAGAGCAGAACTTTCAGCGACCAGGGCGTTTCTGTTACATGGAAATATCATCCTGACACAGGTCTTGAAGTTACATACAGAAAAATATAGTTTAAAATCTGAATTGCAAATTATATTAAAAAGCGGAGTGAATTTCACTCCGCTTGATTTTTTATCCTCTGATAGATTTTTTGATTATGGGGATTTTTGACATTACATAGCAAATTGCAAAAGATGAAACGATAACGATTGCAAACTGAAGCAAGATATGGGCAACGGGGTGCAAACCTGACAAAGCTACATAAACATGAGCATTTATATAAGCATGTATTACGTAAACACCAAAAGATAACGACGATAGCATAACGATAAACTTTTTACTTTTTTCAATATTCTCAAGTTTTCTGCTGCTTACAAAAGAAAAAATACTGATTGAATAAACAAAAACAAATATACCGCCGTTTGAATATGCATCTGCATAATTCTTTGTAACCAGCGATGAAATTAACGCACTGACTATCGAAGCAAAGCCCAGAACATATATGAGTTTTTTAATCCAATCCTTATTAAATCCTACATGGATTATGTACCAGCCCAGAAGGTAATATGTAATATAAACAGAGAAAAAGTCCATTTCAAAACCGTCGAGAAAGCTGTTTATTACAAGTATTTTTTTATTTGACATTGACAGCAATTCAACAACAGGTGTTATAAACCTGAAAATGACCGCAATTAAAATATATAAATTCACAAGGTTTTTATTTTCTTTTTTCACGAAGCATCTTAAGAAAGGCGTTGCAAGGTAAAGTCCCATCAGCATGTACAAATACCACAGATGATAATTGCCTTCAAGAAATGCTTTCAGAAACGGATAGAAAAACACTTTTTCTCCCCTTTGAAGCGGCTGAATTATTTGATAAATAACTGCATAAAACCCTGACCATGTAACTGTCAGAAAAAAGATATTTTTAACGGAAGCAAAAACATCTTTTAAACTTTTTTCTTTTCTTTCGTCAAGATTCAATGCTCCTGAAATCATCAGAAACAAAGGCACACCTGCTCTTGAAATTCCATTGAAAATATTTCCGATTATAAAACCTGTTTCGTAGTTCGCGTTTTCGACAAACTTTGAACTACTGTGAATCATCACAACAAAACATATAGCGACAATCCGCAGAATATCCAAAGAATAATTTCTTTGCACTTTCTGCGTTCTGAGAGCCGGTTCGCTCATTTTTTATACCCCCATATTATTTACTGAAAATATTTTTACCCGCTTTAAGTTCAGTTTCTTTTCCGTTCAGGAGAAGAGCTGCTTTTATTTTTTCAGGAATAGTAATTTCAATTTCTTTTTCGTTATATGAAACTGAAATTTCGCCTTTTACTGTTGTGATTTTGCCTTTTGCTTCTTTAATTTCCTCCATGCAAAGAGGATTAATCAAAACACTTTCAAAGCCTACAGAATCTTCTTCCTGACGGATACCTAAAATATATTCAAATAAATATCTTGTAACTGCGCCGAACATAGGGTGGCATTGTGAGCGCACACCATTCCAATATTCAAGAATTGTTGTTGCACCGTTCTCAATCTGATTATAGAAAGAAACTTCTTCCTTTGATGTAAGGAGCATTACCGCCATGTCTGCTCTGCCATTCCGGAACAATACGCGGGTTGCAATATCAGTGCCGAAAATGCCTGTGTCGTACATTTTTCTCTGATTATATTTTTTAATCATATTCTCAAAGGTACGTTCATCGCCAAGCCCCAAGTCAACTGCAAAGGCGTTAGCGCCCTGCTCATCAGAAGCAAAGTCCCCTGTTTCAGCTGAAAAATAGTTTTTCGTAAGTGCTCTCTTTTTATTTTCAATGCGTCTTTTTATTTCTTCTTCATATGAATCATCTCCGATGATTTTGCCTATCTCGATAAAATATTCCATTGATTTAATATAAAAATACGTATTTACATAAGGCTCGGGAATTGTGTTTGCGCAAAGCTTGTTAAGTCTGTTCTGTTCAGGCACACACCAATCGCCAAGGCACCATACACCGGGTAAATCTGATGTTACAAGGTCGTTTTCGCTATGGCTTTCAAGATAAGAAAACCATTTATACATTCTTGGGAATGTTTCGTCAAAAATTTCTTTTTCGCCATAGAATTTATAGTACATGTAAGGCACCACAACTATTGCGCAACCCCAACCGCCGGGGCCCCCGCCTGATTGAACAAAGGGAGCTGTATATTGCACATGGCCTGTTTTTTCGTCCTGACAGTCACAGATGTCGCCTATCCATTTTTTATAGAATTTTTGAGCATCAAGCTGCGTCATAGCTGCCGCACAGGTAAGCTGACCGTCGCCTGTATAACCGCGTCTTTCCGTATGAGGACAGTCCGACGGAATTCCGCAGTGCATATTTGCAAGCTGAGTTCTTATATATGCTTTATAAAGCCAGTTGAGTGTGCTATCACTGCATTCAAAAGATGAATTCACTTTAACGTCACTGTGGGTAACCTGGCATGAAACAATTTCAACATCGCCCTCAATTTCAAAATACCTGAAACAAAGCCATGTAAAATAAGGGAAAAGAATTCTCTCTTTCTCGTCAGTGATGTAAACTGTATGCTGGCCGTAAATATGTTCTTCGTCCAGAGTTCCGTCTTTATTTAAAAGTTCACTGTATCTTACTTTTACTGTCTGCTTTTTATTGCTTTTAAGCACAACATATCCTGCCAGAACTTCACCTGCATCGTAAATGTTATTACCGAGATGCTGAGGCTTTATTTCCCTTGCAACTTTGTCTGCAGGGCAGTCCTGAAGCAAAAGTCTTGTTTCAGGTGCCGACTCGACTACAACATTTTTCCATTCAGAAACTGATACATAATCATGAGTTTCTCCCCTGATTACATTTGCTTCTTTTACAAAGCTTTCTCTGTATTTTTCACTGCCGTCCGAAAAGAATGTTTTTATATTTCCGTTACCATCTGTTATATCAATCTTCCAACATAATTTTGCTGTGCCGTAATCATATTCTTCATAAAAGCCTGAGCCGAGCATGAAAAGAATCTGATTTTCACCATCATGAAGATATTCCGTAATATCATATTGGGGACAATAAAGTCTGTGACGGAATTCTTCATCAAAAGGAAAACCGCCGTATTCCATGTTATATCTTTTTTCAAAGTCTGTGTTGAGAGGCTGGAAAAGGTCGTCACTTACTTTTCTTTCGTTTATATAAAGCCTGAATGAACCCAGACAACCTATTGTGATAACTGCTTTTTCATTTGTTTTAAAATCAAGATGAGATAATATTTCAACAGGCTGTGACTTCACGCCTGAGCCTATCCATTTACACATTGTCAAATCCATAAAACCGCCTCCTATGTTTTATTTATACCATATACAAGAAAGATAATCAACAATTTTATTGAAAGACAAAAACTTTTGTGATATACTTTGAATTAATATAAACCACGAAAGGAGAAAACATGAAAAAGAAACGCTTTTCTCTTTCAACAACACAAATAATTATGCTGAGTTTTATCGGTGCAATTTTAGCAGGAAGTCTCTTGCTTTCTCTGCCCGTAAGTTCAGCAACCGGAAAATCTGTTTCATACATTGACGCGTTGTTTACTTCAACTACTTCAACCTGCGTTACAGGACTTGTGACACTGCCTACTTTTTCAACATGGAGTGTTTTCGGACAGATTGTAATACTTTTTCTCATACAAATCGGCGGTCTGGGAATTATTACAATCATGTCAGGAATTATGATTGCTCTTCATAAAAAAATCGGCATCGGCGACAGGCTTCTTATTCAGGACGCATTTAATCTTAATACCATGTCAGGTCTTGTAAAATTCGTCAAAAAAGTTATACTCGGAACTTTTATAATTGAAGCTTCAGGTGCTTTGTGTTACATGACTGTTTTTGTTCCTCAATTCGGGATGAAAGGAATATGGTATTCTGTTTTTAATTCTGTTTCTGCTTTTTGTAACGCAGGCATCGACATAATCTCTGCAGACAGTCTTTGTAACTACGCCACAAACCCTGTTATAAACCTTGTTACAAGCTTACTTGTTGTACTCGGCGGTCTTGGTTATATTGTATGGTGGGATTTGATACGCATCGGAAAAACTGCAAAACAGAAAAAACTGAAATGTTTAAAGAGCCTTACACTTCATAGCAAAATCGTGTTAGTTACAACTGCCGTTCTTATTTTTGGAGGAGCAATACTTTTCTTCATTTTTGAATACAACAACCCTCTTACAATCAAAAACCTTTCGCTTTTTGATAAAATTCAGGTTTCTGTTTTTCAATCGGTTACAACAAGAACTGCAGGTTTTGCAAGCGTACCTCAACAGAATTTAACTAACCCATCTTCTATTGTTTCTCTTCTTTTAATGTTTATCGGCGGCTCACCCGTAGGCACTGCAGGCGGTATCAAAACAGTTACAATCGTAGTAATTACCGCATCTGCCTTTGCCGCTATCAGAAACAAAAATGATGTTTCTCTTTTTAACAGAAATATTTCCAAAAGTGCAATTACAAAGGCAATTTCCGTAACAAGCATGTCTTTTATGATTATGTTTGCTTCGACCGTGCTTCTGTCTGCCGTAACAAATGCATCCGCACTTGATATTGCTTACGAAACTGTCAGCGCAACGGCAACAGTAGGACTTACAAGAAATCTTACTCCTTTTCTTGACGTATGGGGTAAAATTATAATTATTGCAACAATGTACCTCGGAAGAGTTGGTCCTATCTCTCTCGCAATAGCGTTCAACATCAAAAAAGAAAACAAAAATATAATTAAAAATCCTACAGAAGATATATGTGTAGGATAGGAGGAAAAATATGAGCATTTATAAAACTTATGCCGTTTTCGGACTTGGCAGATATGGTTTTTCCGTTGCAAAAGAATTAAATTCAAGCGGTGCGGAAGTATTGGCGGTAGATAACAGAGAAGAAGTTGTAAACAATGCGGCAGAGTTTCTTCCCATCTGCAAATGTGCAGATGTTACAGACCCTGAAGTTATAAAAAGACTTGGTATTTCAAACATTGATACAGTAATTATCGCTATGGCGGGCAATCTTGAAGCAAGTGTTATGGCAACAGACCTTTGCAAAGAAGCAGGTGTTGCAACAGTTATTGTTAAATGTGCCAACGAAATGCATTGCAAAATTTTAAGCCGTGTAGGTGCAGACACTGTTGTTCTTCCAGAAAGTGAATCAGGTGCAAGACTGGCAAAAAATCTTTTAAGTTCAGGTTTTATTGATATGATTGAACTTTCAAAAGATGTAAGCATGGTTGAACTTGATATTAAAGATGAATGGGAAAATAAAACACTTCTTAATCTTGATTTAAGAAAAAAATATTCCATTAACGTTGTTGCAATAAAAGAAAACGATTCTGTAGATGTCAACATTGACCCTGCAAAACCGCTTAATAAAAACATGAAACTTATTGTTATTGCCAACACATCTAAACTTAACAAAATAAAATAAAAAACGGCAGTATGGTTTTTTCCATACTGCCGTTTTTTATTATTTGATATCGTAGATTAAATCACCAAAAGCTTTTTTGCCCTGAGTTGTGAATTTTTTAAGAATGGACACTGCAGGATTCATTATCTTAAGAAGTTTAATGCTTTTACCCATTCCGTTTCCGATTTCTTTTACCATTTTGCAGGTGCAGACATAGTTTTCATCCTGTGGGAAGAAAAGACCGTCCTTTTCTTCATCAATAAGATTTTTCACAAACACGCTTAAGTTATCAACGTGAATCATGCTTCTCTTATTCTCATAATCGGGGAAAACGGGAAGCATTTTTGCAAATTTTACAAGCATCTGATAATTACCTTTGCAGCCGTCACCATAAACCATAGGCGGACGCATAATTGCAACTTTAAAATCGTCGCTTCTTAAATTATTTAAAAGCTCTTCTGCCTGAATTTTTGATTTTCCGTAGTTGCTTTTTGGGTTTGCAGGAGTGTCTTTTGTAATCACTCCCTCTTCAACACCGTAAACGCTCATTGAACTCAAGAAAACAAACTGTTTAACGTTTTCTTTTTTTGCTTTTTCGGCTACTTTAAGCACCAAATCACGATTGACTTCATAATAAAGATTTTTGTTTTCTTCTGTTTCTTTTCTGTGGGCAATACCTGCCACATGGTAAATTGTATCATAAGATGAAAAATCTTTTTTGTCCCAGTTTTCATCCATCATATCAAGTGTATCAACCTGATATTCGGGAAAGTTTTTCATGTAATTTTCAAAGCACATGCCTATGTAACTGCCTGCGCCTGTAATTAAAATTTTACTCATTTCTTTTCAAGCTCCTTTTTCTCCAATTCGCCTGTGCCGCCTTCTACAACACCATCGGATTTAAGGACTGAAACAATTGTGCCGATAAAACATTTCACGTCAAAAGAGAAACTCATTCTTTCCACATATTCGCCGTCAAATTTTGCTTTAACGTCAATAGGAAGTTCATCTCTGCCGTTAATCTGTGCCCAACCTGTAAGACCGGGACGAACATCGTTTGCACCGTATTTATCACGCTCTGCAATCAAATCATACTGATTCCAGAGACAAGGACGAGGACCGATGATTGACATTTTGCCTGTAAAAATCTGGAAAAGCTGGGGCAATTCGTCAAGAGAAGTCTTTCTGAGAATTTTGCCCACTTTTGTAATATACTGCTCAGGATTCTGAAGAAGATGTGTGGGCATATCTTTGGGAGTTTCCATTTTCATTGTACGGAATTTCATGATATCAAAATATTCTTTATGGATTGTAAGTCTTTTCTGTTTGAAGAAAACGGGACCCGGGTCGTCAATTTTAATTGCTATTGCTAAAATGAGAAATACGGGCCAGAGTAAAAGAATTCCCAAGCCTGAAAGAAATATGTCAATTGCACGTTTAAAGACTTTGCCGTACATAAAATAACCCCCATTAAAAATTTTTATTTGTTGTCTTTTCTCTGATATGTGGGAACAATTTCCGCAACAATTGCCTTGATGTCAGAATTTTCGTCTTTAGATGCTTTATCAAGAAGCTCAAGCTGTTTTTTGAACAATTCGTCGTCCATTTCGATAGGCTTGCCGATATGGATAAGTTTGTTTTCTGTATCCTGCATGCCTTCTTCTTTCATAAGAAGTTCTTCATAAAGCTTTTCACCGGGACGAAGTCCTGTATATTCAACCCTGATATCAACATCAGGTTCAAAGCCTGAAAGTCTGATAAGTTGTCTTGCCATTGTGTCAATTTTGACTGGCTCACCCATATCTAGGACAAAAATTTCTCCGCCCTTTGCGTAGAATCCTGCCTGAAGAACAAGGCTTACTGCTTCAGGAATTGTCATGAAATAACGGATAATATCAGGGTGTGTCACTGTAACGGGGCCACCCGCTTCAATCTGCTTTTTGAAAAGCGGAATAACGCTTCCGTTTGAGCCTAAAACGTTGCCGAAACGCACTGCAACAAATTCTGTTTCAGACTGACGGTTCATCATCTGAACAACCATTTCACAAAGACGTTTTGACGCACCCATAATATTTGTGGGGTTAACTGCCTTGTCTGTAGAAATAAGAACGAAACGTTTCACTCCGTATTTAGCCGCTGCTTGTGCCATCTTATATGTTCCGAAAACATTATTTTTGATTGATTCGTTGGGGCTGTCTTCCATAAGAGGCACGTGTTTATGTGCTGCTGCGTGGAAAACGATGTCTGGTCTGTACCTACCTACAACGTAATCAAGTCTTGCAGTGTTTCTTACTGAACCGATGAGAACTTCAAGGTTAAGAGACGGATATTCTCTCTCAAGCTCCATCTGAATTTCGTATGCATTGTTTTCGTAAATATCAAAAATTATAAGTTGTTTCGGATGTGAACGGGCAATCTGACGGCAAAGCTCGCTACCGATTGAACCGCCTCCTCCTGTTACCATAACAACCTTACCGCAGATGAATTCAAAAATTTCATCCATGTTAACTCTTATCGGGTCACGTCCCAACAAATCCTGAGCGTCAACTTTACGGAGTTTACTTAAGTTTGCTTCGCCGTTAACAAGCTGATAAACGGCAGGAATTACCTGCACCTGACAGCCTGTACGGCTGCAGATATCAAGAATCTGCTTTCTTGTGTTTGATTCAGAAGCGGCAATTGCATAAATGATTTTATCAACATTATATTTTTCTGCCATCTCTATGATAGAATCTCTGCCACCTACGATAGGCACACCGCCCAGAGTTTTGCCAAGCTTTGTGGGATTATCGTCAATAACGCAAACCACACGGTCTTTGATATGTTCGCTTGTTTTGAATTCTGTGATAAGTGAACGGCCTGCCATGCCTGCGCCGATTATCATAACATTTTTCTTGTCGTCAGAATTGCTGTTTCTGTGAACAAAAAGTCTTAACTGACGCATGAGTCTGTAAGAGAAGCGGATTGCTACAGTAAAGCAAAAACTTAAAATTATACCCATTACGTAATATGACTTGGGCATAGTCACTCCGGAGAATATTATAAACGGAACGCCTGCCAGCATAAGAATTAGATATGCTGAAACTATTCTGAAAAGTTCATTTGAACTTACAAAAAGCCATACGCTGTTGTAAAGTTTAAAAACTGAAAATACAACAACACTTATCAGACACCATATTCCGATTGTTGAAAGAAATCCGTTGAAGAAATCTTTAGGTATAAGGCCGAAACTGAAATCAAATCTGAGCCATAAAGCAAAGAAGAAAGAGCCTGCAATTGTCACAACGTCCATTAACGCTATCAACAAAGCCCTCCACAGTACCGGCAATTTTTCCTTAAAGGAAATGCGATTAGCCACAATTTTCACATCCAATCAAAATTTTCGGGGCAATCTGAAATCTGATCTTTTATGCCCACAAACCCCCATTTTCATGAGCACAAATATACATCGTAATTTTAACATAAAAGCAAAGAAAAAGCAATACCTTCAAAAATTGACAAAGTCTGTACTTTGTGATAAAATTTAGTTTGTATAATAATTAACGAAAGGAAGAAGAAAATGTTTAAAGACAGAACTCTTCTCATTACAGGCGGAACAGGTAGTTTCGGTCATACCGTTTTAAAGCACTTTCTCTCTACAGATATAGGACAGATAAGAATATTCTCCCGTGACGAAAAAAAGCAGGACGATATGCGTCACGACCTTCAGTTGAAACACCCTGAATTTGCAGAAAAGGTTAAATTTTATATCGGCGACGTAAGAGACAAGCAGTCTATTACAGACGCTATGAAAGGCGTGGACTTTGTTTTCCATGCTGCTGCTCTCAAACAGGTTCCTTCCTGTGAATTTTTCCCCATGGAAGCAGTAAGAACAAATGTTATCGGTACAGATAACATGCTTCACGCTGCCATGGAAACAGGCGTTAAACGTGTTGTTTGTCTTTCAACCGACAAAGCAGCTTACCCCATTAACGCTATGGGTATTTCAAAAGCTATGATGGAACACGTTGTAACCGCAAACGCAAGAGTTGCTGCAGAAAGCGGCGGCCCCGTTATCTGTTGCACAAGATACGGCAACGTTATGTGCAGCCGTGGAAGTGTTATTCCGTTATTTATTGACCAGATTAAGGCTGGTAAACCTATCACAATCACTGACCCTGAGATGACTCGTTTTCTCATGAATCTTGACGAAGCAGTTGACCTTGTTAAGTTTGCTTTCGAACATGCAAACCCAGGTGACCTTTTCGTACAGAAATCTCCCGCTTCAACTATCGGCGACCTTGCAAAAGCTGTGCAGAAGCTCTTTGGTGATACAGGTACAAGAATCATCGGCACAAGACATGGCGAAAAACTTTATGAAACACTGATGACTCAGGAAGAAAGACTCAGAAGCGAAGACATGGGCGGTTACTTCCGCGTTTCTGCTGATAACCGCGACCTTAACTATGACAAATTCATGGTTGACGGCACTGTTCAGACAATGGCTGATTCTTCTTACACAAGCCATAATACAGAAAGACTCGACGTTGACGGCACAGTCAATAAAATTCTCACAACTGACTACGTTCAGGAAGCACTCAAAGAACTGAATAAATAAAAAATAAACCCGTATCTCTTTAGCGGAGTGTTCGTAAGGACACTCCGCAGTTTTATTCGCCGCTCGCTGAGTTGTATTGCTTCACAGTGATATTATGCTTCGCATAGTGTTATTGTCCTTCGGACAGTTTTGTGCGAATAAAATATCACTGGAGCCGATGACTTCAATATCACACTGCCAAGAGGCAGAATACCACTAAACTATCCGAAAGTATCAA
>JAZSFV010000233.1:0-7299 GCA_045532395.1 Acutalibacteraceae bacterium | reverse complement strand
CATGCTCATCCTCGGTATCGAAAATCCCGAAGGCGAAGTTAAATATGTTTGCGCTGCATTCCCCTCAGCTTGCGGTAAAACAACCCTCGCTATGATGATTCCTCCCCCAAAATACCTTAAAAAAGGTTACAAAGTTTGGTGCGTAGGCGACGATATTTCATGGATCCGTAAAGGTGAAGACGGCAGACTCTATGCTATCAACCCCGAAAACGGTTTCTTCGGCGTTGCTCCCGGCACAAACGATAAATCAAACCCCAACGCTCTTGCTTCAACAAAGAAGGGCACAATCTTCACAAACGTTGCTCATAACCTTGACGATAACACAGTTTGGTGGGAAGGTCTTGACAAGAATCCTCCTGCAAACGCTATCGAATGGAAAGGCAATCCCTGGAACGGTAAAGAAAGCGAAGAAAAAGGCGCTCATCCCAACAGCCGTTTCACAGCTCCTGCAAAGAACTGTCCTTGCTTAAGCTCTGAATTTGAAAATCCCCAGGGTGTGCCGATTTCTGCTATCGTATTCGGCGGCAGACGTGCAAAACTTGCTCCCCTCGTATATCAGTCAAGAGACTGGAACCACGGCGTATTCGTAGGTTCAAGCATGGCTTCAGAAACAACAGCAGCTGCAACAGGTGCAGTAGGTGTTGTTCGTCGTGACCCCATGGCTATGATTCCCTTCTGTGGCTACAACATGGCTGACTACTGGCAGCATTGGATTGACATCGGTGCTACACTCGATGCAGACAAAGCTCCCAAAATCTTCAACGTTAACTGGTTCAGAAAAGACGACGAAGGCAACTTCATGTGGCCCGGATTCGGCGATAATCTCCGTGTTCTTGAATGGATTATTGACCGTTGCGAAGGCAAAGTTGACGCTGTAGAATCTGAAATCGGTTACCTTCCCAAGGCTGAAGACATCAACCTTGAAGGCATCGAAGATGAAGTTTCACTTGAAACTCTCAAGAGCATCCTTACAGTTGAAAAAGACCTCTGGGTTGAAGAAGCAGACGGCATCGAAGCTTTCTACAACGAAAAATTCGGTGGCAACGTACCTGCAGAACTCAAAGCAGAACTTGCAACTCTTAAAAACAACCTTAAATAATTCATTAAGCCGTTGGTGTTAATTCACCAACGGCTTTTTTGTAATTATATTATTGCGTTGCAGTCTGAAAATTCTGCATTCAAAAAGCGTCATGAGCAAATCTCATGACGCTTTAATTTTACATCTCAAACGTACCGCTGTATCTTACAGGCAGGTAAAGGTTTTCTTCTTTGCCGCCGTTTTCAAGGTACAAATCGTACATTTCTTTTTTGTATTCGTCTGTGTAGTCATAGCCCCACATACGTTTTATTTTGCCGAAGTCTTCGAATGTTTCATCAGGAAGTGTTGTAACTGTCCCCTTTTTGTAAGGAAGCGGTACCACAATTGTTCCGTTTGAAGAAACATAATATTCATCTGCCAGGTCTATTGCCACTTTATTTGCAGGCACTTTCGGCATTGCCTCGTCAAACTTAATCTGCGTTATGGGGAAAAGAGCAAGCTTGCCTTTTAAAAGTTCATAACAGTCAGAAAGAAGTCCCCTATGTCCATGGTGTGAAATCTGCAAAACATCACATTCAAGATTTCTGCCGAAACGGTCAACTAAAATTTTGCTTTCAAGCCCTGATGCATCGCCGGGAATAAACACCCGGCAACCGTTAACTGTCATCATAACAACAAGTGAAGAATCGTTATATTCCTTAACAAGCCGGGGATATACGTCTTCGTGGGTGCAGAGCACATCAAAGCACAAATCACGCACATAAAAACGCTGACCGCTATGAAGCTTTACTTTTCTTATATCAGTTGTTCTTTCAAGAAGCGAGAAGAATTTCTCTGCAAGACCTTTTTCTTCAACGCCCCATTCCTCTGATGCGTAATCGTTTGAAATAAGGTTTGAGTAAATAGCTTCAATTACCACATCGTGGCGGTTGTATCTTATAAAATCAAAAAGCTTTGAAATATGGTCAGAATGGGCATGTGTTACAAGCCAACCACTTACAACAACCTTCTGCCCTTCAGGTGTTCTTTCACGCATGAAGTTATAGATTCTGTCGTTATCGTTAAACTGAAGATAATGGCCACTGTCTACAACGAAGAAACTGCCGTCTGAGCACTGAGTGATAAGACACATTCCGCAGTCGATGTATGTATGGTCGTTTTCAAACATATAAAAGCACGGCTGTGTGGTTTTGGTGACTTCCTTTTCTTCAAAATCAGGAAAACGTGCATCATCTGCAACTGCAACGCGGAGTGTGCCGTCACAAGGCGTAAAATAGGCGTTAATTTCCTTTTCACCTTTGAGGGCGGTATAGTTGTTGCCTGCAAAAACATTCTCATTTAAAACAATATAACCGCATTTTGTGAGTTTCTCAATATACGCTTTGTAATCTTCTGCAGTTACGTT
The DNA here is from genome assembly GCA_045532395.1 of Acutalibacteraceae bacterium. Classification (GTDB taxonomy): domain Bacteria; phylum Bacillota; class Clostridia; order Oscillospirales; family Acutalibacteraceae; genus SIG575. Next base: position 4,855 of record JAZSFV010000233.1, on the reverse strand, counting down.
TCTGTAGAGATACATTTCGCAGTTTTCACGGCAATCATAAACTTTTTCATCTGTATTTTCACGGAATCTGTAGCTCATTTTTATCCTCCTATGAAAAAAGGCTGTATTTTTACAACACAGCCTTAATGTTTTTTAAACTGCACCGCAGCACTTTTTATACTTTTTACCGCTTCCGCAGGGACAGGGGTCGTTAGGACCAACTTTTTTGCCCTTGTTTCTTACGGGTTCTTTTTTGACTGTACCGTCTGAAGAGCCTGACTCAGAAGTTACCTTAACTGTCTGCTCACGTTTTGTTTCGTCTTCACTCTTAACTCTTACCGTAAGCATCTGACGCACAGTATCTTCACGGATTGAAATACGCATTTCTTCAAACATATCGAAGCTTTCGTTTCTGTAAGCAATGATAGGCTGCTGCTGACCGTAAGCACGAAGACCGATACCGCGTTTTAATTCTTCCATAGCGTCGATATGGTCCATCCATTTTGTATCAACGTTACGAAGAAGAATCATTCTTTCAAGAGCACGTACAAGGTCTTCACCCATTTCTTCTTCACGTTTTTCGTAAAGCTCATTTGCTCTTTCAAGAAGCATTGTTTTGATGCTTTCTGTTGTGATATCGTCAAGGTCTTCAAAGTCGTCCTCGTCTGTGAGCCAGCCTTTGAATTTATCTTTAAGTCCGGGGATATTCCAGTCTGCTTTATCATTACCTGCAGGGCAATAGAAATCAGCAGCGTCTGTGATACATTCTTCAAGCATGTTAAGAATTGAGGGTTTAAGTTCTTCACCGTCAAGAACTTTGTTTCTCTGGCCGTAGATAATTTCTCTCTGGCGGTTCATAACATCGTCGTATTCAAGAACGTGTTTACGGGATGCAAAGTGCTGACCTTCGACTCTCTTCTGTGCGTTTTCGATTGATTTTGAAATCATCTTGTTTTCGATAGGCATATCTTCAGGAGTTTTGAGCATATCCATCATGCCTGAAAGTCGTTCGCCACCGAAAAGACGCATAAGGTCGTCGTCAAGTGAAAGATAGAACCTACTTGCGCCCGGGTCACCCTGACGGCCTGAACGTCCGCGAAGCTGGTTGTCAATTCGTCTTGAATCGTGACGTTCTGTACCAATGATAAACAGACCGCCTGCTTCTCTTACTTTTTCGGCTTCGGGAGCGATTTCGTCTTTATATTTTTTATAAAGCCTTGTGTATTCTGCACGGGCATTTATGATTTCTTCGTTATCTGTTTCTGCAAAACCTGTTGCTTCTGCAATAAGCTCTTCATCATACTGCATTTTACGCATTTCTGCTTTTGCAAGGTATTCTGCGTTACCGCCAAGCATAATATCGGTACCACGACCTGCCATGTTAGTAGCGATTGTAACTGCGCCGAATTTACCTGCCTGAGCAACGATTTCTGCTTCTTTATCGTGGTATTTAGCGTTGAGAACCTCGTGCTTAATGCCTCTCTTTTTAAGAATTGATGACAGAATTTCTGATTTTTCGATTGAAATTGTACCTACAAGTACAGGCTGACCTTTCTGGTTACATTCAATAATCTGCTCGATAACTGCGTTATATTTGCCTTTTTCTGTTTTATAAACAGAGTCGTCAAGGTCCTGACGCTGAATCGGTTTGTTTGTAGGTGTTTCGATAACATCAAGGTTGTAAATTTCCTGGAATTCGGCACTTTCAGTTTTTGCAGTACCTGTCATACCTGAAAGCTTTCCGTAAAGACGGAAATAGTTCTGGAAAGTAATTGTAGCAAGGGTTTTGCTTTCGTGTTCAACCTTTACGCCTTCTTTTGCTTCGATAGCCTGATGAAGACCTTCGTTATATCTACGGCCAAGCATAATACGGCCTGTAAATTCGTCAACGATAAGCACTTCGCCGTCTTTAACAACGTAGTCAACGTCTTTTGTCATAACACCGATAGCCTTGATAGCCTGATTGATATGGTGCTGTATTGTCATGTTTTCAGCGTCCATAAGGTTGTCAAGCTGGAAGAACGCTTCTGCTTTCTGAACACCTGATTTTGTAAGTGTTGCAGTTTTTGCCTTTTCGTCAACCACGAAATCGCCGTCAACAACATCTTCTGCGTTTGACTTTGAATCAATTTCTTTAACCTTTGACATTTTAAGGCTTTTTGCAAAGCGGTCAGCAAGTTTGTAAAGTTCAGTTGAAGTATCACCACGGCCTGAAATAATAAGGGGTGTTCTTGCTTCGTCGATAAGGATTGAGTCAACTTCGTCCACGATTGCAAAATTGTGCTTACGCTGAACTTTATTTTCTTTATACTGCACCATGTTGTCACGAAGATAGTCAAAGCCCATCTCGTTGTTTGTGCCGTAAGTTATGTCCGCATTATATGCAGCACGACGTTCTTCGTTTGAAATGCCGTGAATGATAAGACCTACTGAAAGACCCATGAATCTGTAAAGCTTACCCATCCATTCAGAGTCACGTTTTGCAAGGTAATCGTTGACTGTAACGATATGAACACCTTTGCCTGAAAGAGCATTAAGGTAAGCAGGTAAAGTAGCAACAAGAGTTTTACCTTCACCTGTTTTCATTTCAGCGATACGGCCCTGATGGAGAATGATACCGCCCACAATCTGCACAGGGAAATGGCGCATGCCAAGCACACGGTCAGATGCTTCTCTGCAGGCTGCAAATGCTTCGGGGAGAATATCGTCAAGAGTTTCGCCGTTTTCAAGACGTTCTTTGAATTCAGGAGTTTTTGCCTGAAGTTCTTTATCAGAAAGTTTTTTATACTCCTCTTCAAGAGCAAGAACCTTTTTCTTTATAGGTTCAATTCTTTTAACTTCCTTTTTTGAATAATCGCCAAAGATGGCAGATAACAGAGACATTAAATTTCTTCCTTTCCATACGGAATTACTTTGTATATACTTTAACTCATACATTGTATCACATATAATTATATTTTTCAACTTTAAGCAGAAATTTTACAATTTGGCAAACATATTTACAAACATAAAGTTTTGTGATATTCTTTTTAAGAGGTGAAAACGGTGACAGAAAAATTATATTACCAGGACCAATATTTAAAAGAATTTGACGGTGTTGTGGTATCCTGCGAAAAAACCGACGACGGGAAATACAACATTCTTCTTGATAAGACTGCATTCTTCCCCGAAGGCGGCGGACAGGAAGCAGATTCAGGCACTTTAAACGGCAAAGAAATTGAATACGTTTTTGAAAAGAATGATAATGTTTACCATGTATGCAGTGAGCCTTTCAATGAGGGCGAAAGCGTTCACGGAATTATCGACTTTGAAAAAAGATTTATTATAATGCAGAAGCATTCGGGTGAGCATATTTTCTGCGGTGTTTCCCATTCATTATATGGTGTTGAAAACGTAGGTTTCCATATAGGAAGCGAGTTTATTACAGTTGATTTTGACAAGCTTCTTACACCTGAACAGATTAAAAATTCAGAAAAAATCACTAACGAAATTATCTGGCAGAACAGAAAAATCACTTCTTCATTCCCGACTCATGAAGAAGCCCAGAACATTGAATTCAGAAGCAAAAAAGAAATTACCGGGCAGATAAGGCTTGTAACCATTGAAGGCTGTGACGTTTGTGCTTGTTGCGGAACTCATGTTAATTACACAGGCGAAATAGGTGCTCTTAAAATCACATCCATTTCCAAAAAAAGAGCAGGCTCATCAATCACGATGCAGATAGGTAAAGCGGCTTTTGAAGACTACTGTGCAAAACACGATGAACTGGCAAAACTTTCAAACATGCTTGCTTTAAAGCCTCTTGAAATTGCAGACGGTGTACAGAGATTAAAAGACGAAATCGCAAACCTGAAATATGAACTGGCAAAAGTAAAACTTGATGCATTCTATGAAAAAATCAAGGATTTATCAGGCAACGTACACATTGTTTTCGAAAAAGACCTTACACCTGACGAAGTGAGAAAAATGTGCGACATGCTTGCAGATAAAGTCAGATATGCAGCAGTTTTAAGCGGCACTGATGAAACGGGATACAAATATACTCTCGCTTCAAGAACGGAAGATGTAAGGCAACTTGCGAAAGATTTCAACTCTGCATTAAACGGCAGAGGCGGCGGAAAGCCTGAAATGGTACAAGGCACGGTGCAGGAAAGCCGTGAAAAAATAGAAAATTATTTAAGGAGCGTATTACAATGAAGACCTTTATTATTCTCGGAGACTCAATAACAGACTGCGGAAGAAACAGAGATAATATCAGCTCTCTCGGAATAGGTTATCCCCTTGTAGTTGCTGCTACTATCGGCACTCAGTGTCCGCAGAAATTCAAGTTCATAAATGAAGGCATCAGCGGCAACAGAATCGTTGATGTTTACGCACGAATCAAACGCGATATTATCAACCAGAAGCCTGATTATCTTTCAATCCTTATCGGCATCAACGATGTGTGGCACGAGCTTGGCGACAAAAATGGTGTTGCTGCTCCCAAGTTTGAAAAAATCTATTCAATGCTCATTGAAGAAATCAAGGAAGAACTTCCCGAAATCAAGATTTTTATTCTTGAACCTTTCGTAACCGCAGGCACTGCAACCGATGAAAACATTGATTATTTCCGCACAGAAACTAAACTCCGTGCAGAAGCAGCAAAAAGAATTGCAGAAAAATTTGACCTTACTTTCATTCCCTTGCAGAACAAATTTGACGAAGCAATCGAAAAAGCTCCTGCATCATATTGGACCGCTGACGGCGTTCACCCCACTGCAGAAGGCCACGGCATTATTGCAAACGAACTTGTTAAAGCAGTAATATAAAGCACAAAAAAACTCCGTGTTTAACACAAGTCGGATCGTAGCCATGTCGTTCTGTGAGCCAAGGAGTT
>JAZSFV010000028.1:0-5860 GCA_045532395.1 Acutalibacteraceae bacterium | reverse complement strand
ATACGGGGGCGGGCTCGCCGTTTTCGTCCTTTAACATAATAGAGTTAAAGCCGTGCATAACACCCTCCGTACCGTACTTAAGGCTTGCCGCGTGGTCGCCAAGCTTGGGGCCTCTGCCGAGAGGCTCGATACCGTAGATATCAACGGGATCGTTTAAGAAGCCTGCAAAGAGACCTGCAGCGTTTGAACCGCCGCCCACACAGGCAACGATAGAGGTGGGAAGATGTCCCGTCATTTCAATAAACTGCTCTCTTGCCTCGATGCCCACAACGCTCTGGAAGTCACGCACCATCATGGGGAAGGGATGAGGACCGAGAACTGAGCCTATACAATAGATAGCATCGTTATATTCTTTACTATAAGCATCAAATGCGGCATCAACCGCTTCCTTAAGAGTCTGGAGACCGTGAGTAACTTCTACTACATTAGCACCAAGAATCTTCATTCTTGCAACATTGGGAGCCTGTTTCTTAATATCAACAGAACCCATATAAATATCACATTCAAGACCGAAATAAGCAGCTGCAGTAGCCAAAGCAACACCGTGCTGACCTGCACCTGTTTCGGCAATAACTTTTTTCTTGCCCATATATTTTGCAAGCAATCCTTCGCCCATGCAGTGGTTGAGTTTATGAGCGCCTGTGTGGTTTAAATCTTCTCTTTTAAGGTAAATCTGGCAGTTGCCGAAAAGTGAAGATAATCTTTCGCAATGGTAAACGGGTGTGGGTCTGCCCTGGAATTCTTTTCTGATTCTGCGAAGCTCGTTGATAAACTGTGCAGAATGGCAGATTGCCTGATATGAGCTTGTGATTTCCTTGAAAGCGGGCACAAGCTCAGGCTCTAAAAAAGCACCGCCGTATTCGCCGAAATAGCCGTTTTCATCGGGCATTTCTTTTAAGTAATTATCAAAATCTCTGTATTTGTTCATAATAAAATCTCCTATAAAAATAAATTGAATTGTGTTTTATTTCACTTTGAAAGCCGCCATCGTTTTGACATGATGAACATAAATATCACCTTATAAAAAATAAAAAATCCTGCCCCAACAGGGACAAGATGAAATCTTGCTATGCCACCCATATTGTGCTTACGCGTACCATCATACGCTCCCGAGGTAACGGTCGGTTCCCGTCAGCGCCTACTTTAATTTAAAATTTCGGGCTGCCCTCAAAAGTCCATTCACCGCCGAATCATTATGGTTTCACACCAGCCAACCACTCTCTTTGAAATCCGCGACGGATACTACTCTTTCTCAAAGGTTTATCTTTTTATTGATTTTATCACACCGTTTTAATAAAGTCAATATTATGATTGAAAAATTCTTTTCGTTTTAGTATAATGTTCTGTGAAAGAAGGTCGTGTTATGAAAATTTTGGCATTCGGTGAAATCCTTTTTGACGTTGACGTGAAAAAGAACGAGAAAAAGCTTGGCGGTGCGCCCATGAACTTCTGCTCTCATTTGACAAAGCTGGGTGCGGAAGGGTACATTTTAAGTTCAGTAGGAAAAGATGAAAACGGCAAGGAAGCTCTCGCTTTTGCAGACCATTTCGGAGTAAATAAAAAATATATTATCCTTAACGAAAAAACGACGGGTGTATGTAACGTGACGTATCACGGAAGTGAGCCTGACTATGACCTGAGCATTCTCGGTGCTTATGACAATATATGCGTAACTGATGAAATGATTGAAGAAATGAAAAACGAAAATTTCGATATATGTTATTTCGGCACTCTGGCACAACGTGAAAAAGCTTCGGAAGATTCTCTTGATAAAGTTCTTCAGAATGTAAATTTCAGAAAAGTTTTCTGCGACCTTAATTTAAGACAAACTTATTATTCAGATGAAGTTCTGAAATTCAGTCTGGAAAAAACAGATATTCTTAAAATTAACCGCGATGAATTCACTGTTCTTTGCGAAAAAGGTTTTGCAGATTCAGTAAAAGACCTTTGCCAGAAATATAATATCGAAAAAGTTTTGCTTACTCTTGATAAAGACGGTGCAGAGCTTTATGATTTTAAGGAAGATAAAACATATTTTTCTAAAGGTGTGGAAACAGAAGAAGTTTCTTCAGTAGGCGCAGGAGACAGCATGTGTGCATGTTTTCTTTATAACTATCTTAACGGTGAAGATTTGCAGACCTGCCTTGACAGAGCAAATATTATGGGCTCATTTGTGGTTTCCAGAAAAGAAGCAATTCCTGATTATACTGAAGAATTGCTTAATAAAGTCAGATAAAAAATAAACCTCGTAAGCTTTGAAACTTACGAGGTTTTGCTTTTAATCAGATCAGATTAAGAATAATGCGCCGAGACCGATTAATGAGAAGAATGAAAGAATTGAAAGAATGAAAGTAATAATGTTTGTTGCAATAATGAAGCCTGCGCCGACTTTGATGGGCATTGTGTTTTCTGCTTCATTGATGTTCTGCCATTTAAGTTCTACAGTATTTCCTTCAACATAGAATTCGTCAGACTGGATGTTGTCTTTGTTTTCTGTCTGTTTGAATCCGCATTCGATAAGACCGTCTGTGAAGAGCTTTGTCATTTCTTCGTCTTTGAAGGTGATTGTACCGTCCATACGGAGTTCATCTGCAGGTTCTTCAACACGGAGGTGACCGTCTTTGAAGCCTGTGCACCACCAATAATCACCGTAAGGTCTTGTGAATTCTCTTATATATTCGCCGTTAAGCTGCTGGTGGTAAAGTGTCATACCCATCTTAAGCCAGTCTTCTTCGGCAGGGCAATTATAGAAAGTAAATAAGTTATCTTCTTCGTCGGTGTGGGGTTTGTTGTAAACGCCGATTTCACTTCCGTAGAAAATAAGACCGTACTGACCTTTCCACAACTGAACCATCCAGTCTTTGCCCTCATATTCAAAGAAAACTCTGATATAGTCGTATTCAAGAAGAATGTAGGGTGCAGCAATGTCGTAAAGTTTGCCGTAGCCGAAATTATACTGCCATGCTTCTTTGTCGTTTGTGTAGTAATAGTCATCTTCGTAGCTGTACTGATAACTCAAAACCTGATTTTTTACAAGAAGGTCCTTGATAAGGTTTGTGCTTGTAACAATTTTAAGTGCGTACTGGGCAGAATACATTTTTCCGCCGATATAACATGAAGCGGTAATGGTAACTTTACCTGATTTTACGCCCTTTACCTGACCTTTCTGGTTGATTGTTGCAACCTTTTCGTCAGATGATGACCATTTGACTGTGGGCACTTCATCTGTGCCTGAAATGATAGCAACGAGAGTTATTTTTCTGTTTACAGTAACAGAAAGATGCTGGCTTGAAATGGTAATTGACGGCTCTATTGCTTCAGTGTTGTCGCTTGCAAGTCTTGCAGATGTTTCGTTAGTAGCAAGGTTTTCCATCATCTGCACGGTAGGTGCTTTCTGTCCTGTAAGTTTTTCGGTAAGTGCTGCCGTTGCAGCAAAAACTGTTGAACTTACAATCAGAAGAACAAAGAAAAACGCAACTGCTTTTGTCAGAAATTTTTTCAAGGTAGTTCCCTCCCTATAATCAATAACCATATTTTACTAAATTATATTCAAAAAATCAAGTGATATTAATACATAATTATTTTGTAAAATGGGCCTTGTTCTTGTATAAAAAGGTGCTTACAAGCATATTTTTTGGTGAGAAAGGGGTTTGGAAGATGAAAAAATTTATAAGAGTAATATCTGTCGTAATGCTTTTAGCGTTTCTGTTTTCAGTTACCTGCTTTGCTGAAGAAGAAAAATGTCCCGTAGAAATAAAAGCAAAATCCGCAGTTTTAATGGACTGCGAATCGGGGAAAATACTGTTAAAGGTGAATGAACATGAAAAATTGCCGCCTGCATCTGTCACCAAAATTATGCCGCTTCTTCTTGTGGTGGAAAAGGTGGCGTCAGGAGAAATTTCATTAAGCGACAAGGTGAGAACTTCTGCTCACGCGGCCGGAAAAGGCGGTTCACAAATCTGGCTGAAAGAAAACGAGGAAATGACTGTTCATGAGCTTCTCAAAGCCGTGGCAATCGCAAGTGCAAACGATGCTTGTTGTGCGTTGGGCGAATATATTGCAGGCAGTGAAAAAGCCTTTATCCAGATGATGAACAACCGTGCAAAAGAACTTGGCATGAACGATACAACCTTCGTAAACTGCAGCGGTCTTGACGATACAGACACAAACTATACTTCTGCTTACGATATCGCAATTATGTCGCGTGAACTTATGAAATATGAAGAAATAATAACAGAGTATACAACTGTCTGGATGGACAGTCTTCGTGACGGCAAAACTGAACTTGTTAATACAAACAAGCTTGTAAGATTTTTCCCGGGCACAACAGGTCTTAAAACAGGCACAACAAATAAAGCGGGTTGTTGCCTGAGTGCAACTGCAAAACGTGACGGGCTTCATCTGGTGGCAGTCGTTTTGGGAAGCGCTAACAGTACAGACCGTTTTGAAACGGCAAAGGCTATGCTCAACTGGGGCTTTTCAAACTATGAAAGCGTAAAACTTCAGGTGGATAAAAGCCTTATCACCGATGTTATTGTTGAAAACGGTGAAGTGGGAAGTGTTTCGCCTGTAATTCCTGAAGCAAAGAGTGTTCTTGTTGAAAGGGGAAGGAAGAAAGATATCAAGCAGACTATAAATTTATCAATTGCCGTAAGTTCACCGGTTGAAAAAGGGCAGACGCTGGGGACTGTGGAATTTTCCCTCGACGGAGTGAAGCTTATGGAATATAATCTGCTCTCGCCCGTAAATATTCAACCCTTGAAACTTCCGCTTGCATTCAAAAGACTTCTTATGAGGCTTGTATGATAAAAAATTTGTGAAAAATCTCAAAAATCTATTGCAAAATGATATGATTTATTGTACAATTAAAATGTAAAAACTAAGGAGAGACTCAAATGAACTTAAACTTTAACAGCAAATATGCCGAAAGCTTTATCGAAAAAGAAGAACTTGAGGCGATTAAAGGCGAAATCGTCGCCGCACACGAAGCTTTACACTCAAAAACAGGTAAGGGTAACGACTTTCTCGGTTGGGTGGATTTACCTGTAGATTACGATAAAGCAGAGTTTGAAGAAATTAAAAAAGCAGCAGAAAAAATCAAAAAAGATTCCGATGTATTGGTTGTAATCGGTATCGGCGGCTCATATTTGGGAGCACGTGCTGCTATTGAATATTGCAAGAGTGCTAACTACAATCTTCTGGCTTCAGATACACCGCAGATTGTTTTTTCAGGTAATTCAATAAGCCCCACAGCGCTTAACGAAATTATTTCTATCTGCGACGGCAAAGATTTTTCAGTTAACGTTATTTCAAAATCAGGCACAACTACTGAGCCTGCAATCGCTTTCCGTGTGTTCAAGAAAATGCTTGAAGACAAGTACGGCAAAGAAGAAGCAAAAGGCAGAATTTACGTCACAACTGATAAAGAGAAAGGCACACTCAAAGGTCTTGCAGACAGAGAGGGCTACAAAACTTTTGTTATCCCCGACGATGTAGGCGGCAGATACTCGGTTCTTACTGCAGTTGGTCTTCTTCCTATCGCTGCTGCAGGAATTGACATTGACCTTCTTATGAAAGGTGCCCAGGACGCAAGAGAAGCTTTTTCTGTAGCGGATATCGACAACAACGCTTGTTACAGATATGCAGCTATCAGAAACCTTCTTTACAGAAAGGGCAAAAAGGTTGAGATGTTTGTAAGCTATGAACCTTCATTTGCAATGATGAACGAATGGCTCAAACAGCTTTTCGGTGAAAGCGAAGGCAAGGAAAACAAAGGTATTTTCCCTGCATCGGTTATATTCTCAACACACCTGCATTCAATGGTACAGTACATTCAGGAAGGCGAAAGAATGCTGATGGA
>JAZSFV010000162.1:0-9639 GCA_045532395.1 Acutalibacteraceae bacterium | reverse complement strand
AATACTTGCATGAGTGTGGGTGCAGCTTACACTTATAAGTTTGCAGTTTGTTTTCTTTGTAAAACCTGCAAGTCTGTCACGCACAAGCTTAACCTCATAGCCTGTAAGACCGATTAAGTCTGCACTGACTAAAACAATGCCTCCGTCACCGCAACCAATCCACATAGCTCTGACTGTAAGCGGGTCAAGAACACCTGTGATAAGGTTGCCTGTTCTGTAACCTGCGAGCCAGTATTTTTTTGCAGTAACATCTGCGGGCATTACTTCCTTCATCGCAAAACCTGCATCAAAAACGCTTCCGCTTAATTTTTCAGGCTCAGCCTGAGGAATTTCGGGAGCTGTCATTTTTTTATTTAATTTTTTGCCATGATGAACAGCAATTTTTTTAACGGCACTTGCCGCAAAATCCGCTATATTCATTTTATCCCTGCCTTTCCGTATATAGCACAAACTATATCGATTATATGTTACCATTCTTTAGGAAAAAAGTCAAACAATAATTCTGAACAAATTCTTAATATTTTTTACATTTTGCCAAATTATTAAAAACTATTAAGATGTTTATACACAAATTAAAAATAGTATAATAATTCTTATTCGTTTTATAACCTTTTGTTTACATTTTAGTAACAAATGCATGCGATAATTATACGGATTTCAAAAAATGTGGTGATAACATGAAAATTGGTCTTGATATTGGTTCAACAACATTGAAATGCGTTGTATTTGACGAAAACGATAATCTTGTTTATAGCGAATATGAACGTCATTTTTCAATGATTCGTGAAAAAGCAGTTGACATGCTTAAAAGAATAAATGATAAATTTCCTGAAGAAAAAATGAGTCTTTCCATTTCAGGCTCTGCAGGTATGGGTATTGCACAGAATGCAGGAATCAATTTTGTGCAGGAAGTCTATGCGACAAAAAAAGCGGTTGACCGTTTTATCCCCGGCACAGATGTTGTGATAGAGCTTGGCGGTGAAGACGCAAAAATAATTTTCCTTGACGGCACACTTGAAGTAAGAATGAACGGTTCATGCGCAGGCGGTACGGGTGCGTTTATTGACCAGATGGCTTCGCTCTTATCGGTTGATGCTATTGAGCTTAATACACTTGCAAAAGATGCAGAAAAGATTTACACTGTAGCATCACGTTGCGGTGTTTTCGCAAAATCAGACATTCAACCCCTGCTTAATCAGGGTGCAAAGAAAACAGACGTTGCCGCAAGTATTTTTGCTGCAGTTGTAAACCAGACAATCGCAGGTCTTGCACAAGGCAGAGAAATAAAAGGTAAAATCGTTTACCTTGGCGGTCCTCTCACTTTCTTTTCAGAATTACGCAAGAGTTTTGACAAATCACTTGATACGCATGGTATTGCTCCTGAAAATTCACTTTACTATGTCGCTATGGGTACTGCCCTTTTATGTGACGACGAAGAAGAAACTATCAGTACTCTCATCGAGAAACTCAAAAATGCAGAAACGGATTCCGAATACAAATCAGGTGATATTCTTTTTGCAGACGAAAAGGAATATGAAGAATTCAAGAAAAGACATTCACTTACAAAAGTTGACAGTATTTCTTCTGCTGATGAAATTTATCTCGGTATAGATGCCGGCTCTACAACAATCAAAGCCGTTGCTATTGATAAAAACGGTGCAATTCTCACCTCTCAATATATGCCCAACCACGGAAACCCTGTTGTTCACATCAAAAGCTTCCTTGAAGAATTTTATAACGTGTATCCCCACACTACCATCAAATCAAGTGCAGTAACAGGATATGGCGAAGATATAATCAGAAATGCATTCGGCATTGACTATGGTCTTGTTGAAACAATGGCTCACTTTATTGCAGCTAAAAACTTCTGCCCTGATGTAGACTTCATTATCGACATCGGCGGTCAGGACATTAAATGTTTCAAAATAAGAAATGGTGTTATTGACAATATTTTCCTTAATGAAGCCTGTTCTTCAGGTTGCGGCTCTTTCCTGCAGACTTTCGCAGGTGCTTTGGGCTACTCAATAGAAGAATTTTCACGACTTGGTCTTTTTGCAGATAAGCCGGTTGACCTCGGTTCAAGATGTACTGTATTTATGAACTCATCTGTCAAGCAGGCTCAGAAAGACGGTGCAACTATAGAAAACATTTCTGCAGGCCTTTCATCAAGCGTTGTTAAAAACGCGCTTTACAAAGTTATCCGCGCTTCAGGCGCAGACGACCTTGGCAAAAACATTGTCGTGCAAGGCGGTACTTTCTATAACGATGCTGTGTTGCGTGCATTTGAAAATGAAATCGGAAGAAATGTTATTCGTCCGTCAATTTCAGGTCTTATGGGCGCTTATGGTGCTGCTCTTTATGCCAAAAACAGAAACACAGAAAAATCAACTGTCATTTCACTTGACGAACTTAAAACTTTTGAACATACAGCAACTGCAACCACATGCAAAGGTTGCTCAAACAACTGCAAGCTGACAATCAACACTTTCAGCTCAGGAAAAAGATATATAAGCGGTAACAGATGCGAAAAGCCTATAACAAACACAAAATCAACTGATGAGAGCCTTAATATGTTCTCATTCAAGAGAAGTATTCTCGAAAGTTACAAACCTGTGTCTCCGAAAAGAGGCAGAATCGGTATTCCGATGGGGCTTAACATGTATGAATTGTTACCTTTCTGGCATACATTCTTCTCAAAACTGGGATTTGAAGTTGTAACTTCACCTAAATCCACACACAAACTTTACAGAAGCGGTCAGCACACAATCCCCTCTGATACTGTGTGCTACCCTGCAAAACTTATACATGGTCACATAGAAGCATTGCTTAAAGAAGACCTTGATGCAATCTTCTACCCCTGCCTTGGTTATAACTTCGACGAAGAAAAAGGCAACAACCATTATAACTGTCCCGTTGTAGCATTTTACCCTGAAGTTATTCAGGCAAATACTCCTAAACTTAAAGACACTAAGTTTATTTACAACTATCTCGGCATTCACAGAAGAAAAGATCTGACACCGAGAGTTCACAAGATGATGTGCGACAATTTCGGAAGTTTCACAAAAGCAGAAGTCAAAAATGCACTTGACTGTGCTTATGATGAATACTACAGTTATCTTTCAAGAATAGAAAAAGAAGGCGACCGTCTTCTTGCTTACGCAGAGAAAGAAAACAAACCTGTAATTATTCTTTGCGGAAGACCCTATCACATAGACCCTGAAATCTGCCACGGCATTGACACTCTTGTTTCTTCTTTCGGCGCAGTTATCGTAACCGAAGATGCAGTAAGCAGAAAAGTTGAAAAATTTGAAGTGAATGTACTTAACCAATGGACATACCATTCAAGACTTTATCTTGCCGCTAAATATGCCGCTGAACATAAAAATGTAAACCTTATTCAGTTGGTTTCTTTCGGTTGCGGTGTTGACGCAGTAACAACAGACGAGGTGCGTGCAATTCTTGAAGCAGGAAACAAAATCTATACTCAGATTAAAATTGATGAAATCACAAACCTGGGTGCAGTTAAAATCAGACTTAGAAGCCTTTTTGCCGCACTTGAACAGGAGGCAGAATAATGGAATACAAAATCAACAGAATTGAATATACAAAAGAAATGGACAAAGAGTATACGCTCCTTATCCCTAATATGCTTGATGTTCACTTTTCATTCATTGAAAAAATCGTGGAGCAGGAAGGACATAAAGTTGTACTTCTGAAAAATGAAGGAAGACAAGTTATTGACGCAGGTCTTAAATATGTTCATAACGACACCTGCTACCCTGCTTTGATTGTTATAGGTCAATTCATCGATGCTTTACAAAGCGGAGAATTCGATGTAAACAAAGTAGCAGTTATGATAACACAGACCGGCGGTGGCTGCAGAGCTTCAAACTATCTTCATCTTTTAAGAAAAGCTCTTGCAAAAGCAGGATTTCCGCAGGTACCGGTAATTTCAGTCAACGTTGCAGGGCTTGAAAAGAATTCAGGCTTCCAGATGACACTCCCCCTTATCAGAAAAACAATGGCAGCAGTTGTCTACGGCGATATGCTGATGCTTTTAAGAAATCAGGTAAGACCTTATGAAATCAATGACGGAGATGCAGAAAAACTAAGACAATACTGGACAGAAAAGCTCTGCGATGAATTTACTGCCGCAAAAGGATTTACAAAAAAAGAAATGCACGAAAATTTAAAACTTATCGTGCGTTCGTTCAGTGAAGTTCCCATGAATAAAACACCTAAGATAAAAGTGGGAATTGTCGGCGAAATCTTCGTTAAATATTCAGCCCTTGCAAACAACAACCTTGAAGATTTTCTTCACGAGCAGGGTTGTGAAATAAACGTACCCGGACTTCTTGGGTTCCTCACTTTCTATATCGGCAACAAGCTTGAAGAAATTAAACTTTACGGCGGTAATAAAGTAAAGGAATTTATTCTTGAGCAGGTAAGGGTATATCTTACAGGTATTGAAAAAATAATGATTGACGTAATAAACGAAGACGGCACATTCACAGCCCCCATGCCTTTCAGAAAAGTTCACGCTTTGGCTGCTCAGGCTATCAGCTATGGTTGCGACATGGGTGAAGGCTGGTTACTCACTGCAGAAATGATGGAGCTTGTTGAACATGGCTACAAAAACATCGTTTGTGCTCAGCCTTTCGGTTGTCTTCCCAACCACATCGTAGGCAAAGGGATGATAAGAAAAATAAGAGAACTTTATCCTGATTCAAATATTGTTCCCATTGACTACGACCCCGGTGCTACAAAAGTTAACCAGGAAAACAGAATCAAACTTATGCTTGCAGTAGCAAAAGAAAACATGTAAATAATTAAAGGCTGATTGAATTTTCAATCAGCCTTTTTTTATCAGTCAAGTGCAATTTTAATCTCTTTGTCAATTGCCTTTGAATATGTACCGTCTTTTTTACAGAAATCTTTATATTCTTCTGCAGCTTTTTCTCTTACACTCATTTCAAGTTCGTTTGAATACATTGTAAACCTTGCTTTACTTTTTTCATCTTTACAGAATTTATCGTAATAATAAACCATTTCTGTATCATAAGAGCCGTCTTCTTTAACAGTAATATAACGAAGACCTCTTGTGTCAAAGTCGCCGTAATAACCGAAACCTGATGTGGGACAGCAAGCAAAGTCAACACCCTGATATTTCACACAATATGAGTTGATATGGTCGTGTCCGTAGAAGAATCCTACAACATCACCTTGGTTTTTCATAACTTCAAACTGCTTGCCTTTATCTTCAGGGTCCGGTGAAACCTGTTCATGGCAGAAGCCGTTAAGATTATCCCCTGCTTCTTCAACGGCTTTCAATGCCTGCAAAGGCGGATGATGCTGGAATACCATTGAAGGCACAGCTTTGCCGTCATTATTCTTTTTAAGGTCATCTGAAACTTTAAGATACCAGTTAAGTTTATCGTCAAGCACACCATCGTTTGAGTCAATACACCAAAGGTTAAACGCAACTTTTTTGCCGTCTGATGACATAACAGGCAAATTGAAATTGCAACAACCATCAAGACTTTCATCCCCTGCTTCAGAAACACACACAGAATATTTATTAAAAATTTCAAACTGCTCACGTCTTGAAAGTTTGCCGTCTATGTCATGGTTGCCGAAAGTAATTGCAACGGGGATCCCTAAATCCTCAAGAGGTTTCATAAAACTAGAATAAGTTTTACCTATGTAATATTTACCCATGAATTTAAAGAATTCTGTACCTGTTGTAGAATATTTATTATCGCCTGTAATTACTATAAGGTCAGGCTTATATTCTTCAACGCATTTTAAAACGTATTCCATTGTAATATATCTTTGCACGGGACCGTCCTGAAAATCTGACACCTGAAGAATTCTGAAAGTACCGTTTTTGTTAAATTTCAAATTGGCTTTGCTCATTTTTTTCATCTCCTAAAAACTTGTAAAATTATGTTATCACATCGTTTTTTTCTTGTCAATATTTGACTTTTAAAATCACCTATGATAACATTATTTTACCTATATAACTGAAAGAAGAATTGTTATGAAATTATCCGAAATTTTAATGAAAGACAAGGTTACACTCTCTTTTGAAGTTTTTCCGCCAAAAACAAGCGACAGCTATGAAAGTGTGGAAACTGCAACAAGAGAAATTGCAAAACTGAAGCCTGATTTTATGAGCGTAACTTATGGTGCAGGCGGTGGCACAAGCGAATATACTGCAAGTATTGCATCTAATATTCAGAAGACCGAAAACGTCCCTACCCTTGCGCATCTCACTTGCGTATCATCAAAAAAAGAAAAAGTTCATAAACAACTGAAACTTCTTGAAAGTTACGGAATTGAAAATATTATGGCACTCCGCGGTGACAGAACAGATTCTGATTCGGAAGATTATCATTATGCTTCAGAATTAATAGCAGACATTAAATCAATCTGTGGTGACAAATTCTGCATAGGTGGTGCCTGCTACCCTGAATGCCACCCCGAAAGCAAAAACCTTAAAGAAGACATTATGCATCTTAAGGAAAAGGTTGATGCAGGTTGCGAATTCCTTACCACCCAGATGTTTTTTGATAACAATATTCTTTATAAATATGTTTTCAAATTGAGAGAAGCAGGAGTCTGCGTTCCCGTAGTAGCAGGAATCATGCCCGTTACAAATGCTAATCAGATTTCAAGAATCTGCGCACTTTCAGGTACATATCTCCCCTCGAAGTTTAAAAACATTGTTGACAAATTCGGCTGTGACACCGAATCAATGAAACAAGCAGGTATTGCTTACGCAACAGAACAGATTATAGATTTGATTGCAAACGGAATTAACCATATCCATGTTTATTCAATGAACAAGCCTGACGTTGCAGAAAAAATTCAGAGTAATCTTTCTCACATTATAGGAAAGTGATTTTAAAATGAACATTAAAGAAAAAATTTCAAAAGAAATAATTGTTTTTGATGGTGCACTGGGCACAGAACTTCAGAAAAAAGGTCTGAAGCCCGGTGAACATCCTGAAGAATGGAATATAACACAAAGTGAAATCATCGTTGATATTCACAAAAGTTATATCAATTCAGGTGCAGATGTGATAAACGCAAATACTTTCGGCGTAAACAGACTTAATTTTCCGGGAAGATGCGAAGAATTGATTGATGCTGCATTTGCTAACGCAAAAAAAGCAGTAAAAGAATCAGGGAAAGATTGTTTTATTGCCCTTGATATCGGCTCACTCGGTAAACTTTTGAAGCCTGCAGGCGAAATTGACTTTGAAGAAGCAGTCAGCATTTTCAAAGAAGTTGTTTTACTTGGTGTGAAAAACGGTGCGGATTTGATTCTTATCGAAACAATGACCGATTCGCTTGAAACAAAAGCTGCAGTTATCGCTGCAAAAGAAAATTCTGATTTACCTATTTTTGTTTCCAACGCTTACGATTCTTCACATAGACTTTTAAGCGGTACAGACGCAAAATCTATGGTTGCAATTCTTGAAGGTCTTTCAGTTGACGCAATAGGAATCAACTGCAGTTTAGGTCCGAAGCAGATGAAACCCATCGTAGAAGAATTGTGCAGATATTCTTCTACACCTGTCTTTGTCTGTCCTAATGCTGGTTTACCTCGTGAAGAAAACGGTAAAACTGTTTTTGACGTAAATGCAGATGAATTTGCAGAAATCCAGAAAGAATTTTTATCATTGGGTGTGCACGGAATCGGCGGATGTTGCGGCACAACACCTGAGTTTATAAAAAAACTTTCGCTTCTTAAAAATGAAATCACTCCCCTGTCTCTGAGCAAAAAAAATTATACTGTTGTAACATCTTATGCGAAAAGTGTTTACTTTGGCGAGAGACCTGTGCTTATTGGTGAAAGAATAAATCCGACCGGAAAGCCAAAGTTCAAGCAGGCACTTAAAGATAACAACATAGCATACATTCTAAGTGAAGCATCAGGACAAAAAGACAAAAACGTCGATATACTTGATGTAAATGTTGGTTTACCTGAAATTAATGAAACAGAAATGATGTGTAAATCAATTGAAGCGATTCAGGCAGTTATTGATTTGCCTTTGCAGATTGACACTTCAGACTTTGATGCTATGGAAAAAGCTTTACGTATTTATAACGGCAAAGCTATGATAAACTCCGTAAACGGCAAAGAAGAAGTTATGGAAAAAGTTTTCCCCCTTGTAAAAAAATACGGCGGTGTTGTAGTAGGTCTTACACTTGATGAAAACGGAATTCCTGAAACTGCTGAAGGAAGAATTGAGATTGCAAAGAAGATTTACGATACTGCAGAAAAATACGGTATCAGCAAAAAGGATATCGTAATCGACCCTCTCGCGCTTACAATTTCTTCTGATAAAGATTCTGCAAAAACAACGCTTGAAGCAGTAAGACGCATAAAAGAAGAATTAAATGGAAATACAATCCTTGGCGTATCAAACATTTCTTTCGGTTTACCGCAGAGAGATAACATCAATTCCGCTTTTTTCACAATGGCATTACAAAAAGGATTATCAAGCGCCATTATTAACCCGTACTCTGAAAAAATGATGCAGAGTTTCTATAGTTTCCTTGCGCTTTCAAACTGTGAAAATGGTTGCGAAGATTATATTGAATTTGCATCTGAAAATACTGAAACAGTTAAAACAAGCACTCAGGAAATCACAAGCCTTAAAACTGCAATTGAAAAAGGCCTTGAAGAAAAGTCAAGTGAACTTGCAAAAGAATTAATCAAGACTAATGATTCACTCGAAATTATAAACAACTATATTGTCCCTGCTCTTGATAGTGTGGGCGAAGGATTTGAAAAGAAAACTGTCTTTCTTCCGCAACTTCTTATGAGCGCAAACGCTGCAAAAGCCGCATTTGACGTTATCAAAGAAAATCTTAAAGGACAAAAACAGAAATCAAAAGGAAAAGTAATTCTTGCAACAGTTAAGGGCGATATCCACGATATCGGCAAAAACATAGTAAAAGTTCTGCTTGAGAATTATAGTTTCGATGTTATCGATTTAGGCAAAGATGTTTCTCCCGAAACAATAGTAAAAGTTGCAAAAAATGAAAATGTAAAATTAGTAGGTTTAAGTGCTTTGATGACAACAACCGTACCTGCCATGAAAGAAACAATAAATCTTTTAAACAAGGAGTTACCTGATTGTAAAACAGTTGTAGGCGGTGCAGTTCTCACAGAAGAATATGCCAACTCAATCGGTGCAGACAAATACGCAAAAGATGCATTGGAAACAGTTAAATACGCAGAAAGCATTAAATTATAATTTAAAAGAGGTGTATTTGTACACCTCTTTTATTTTCGATGTTCAGTACAGATAATCGGTCTTTCCTTTATTTTTTATTGACAAAGATTTTGTAAAAAGATAAAATTTATATATACCACGAAAGGAGAATACAAGATGAAAGTTGCAGTATGTATTGATGACAATAACGGAATGATGTTCAATATGAGACGTCAGAGCCGTGACAGGGAACTTATTAAAGAGTTTGTAACTTCTGCAGAAGATAATAAAATTTTCATTAAACCTTTTTCAAAAATACTTTTTGATGGGTATACAGTTGAAATTGACCAAAACATGATGAATGTTGCAGAAGAAAATGATTTTTGTTTTCTTGAAGACGAGAATATAA
>JAZSFV010000067.1:0-3343 GCA_045532395.1 Acutalibacteraceae bacterium | reverse complement strand
GCCGAGTTCTTCATCGATAACTGTTGTTGTGCCTTCTGCTGCTTTGAAGTAACCATCGAGCATGGGAATTTCAATTGTTTCTCTTGAAAGTTCTTCACCGCATACTGAGCAGTAAACTACCAGGTCGTATGAACCTGCTGCCTCGTATGTTGCTTCTACTCTGTTTTCTTCTACTGCTTCTGCTTCTGTATGGCCGAGTGCCTCGATTACTGTTGTTTCACGAGAAAGTTCTTCGCCACATACTGAGCAGTAAACTACTGTATCATATGAACCGCCGTTTACGCAGTCAGCTGCTACTTCGTTTTCGATAGCTGCTTCTGATTCTTCATGACCGAGAGCTTCAATAACTTCCTGTTCTACAATAACTTCACCGCAAACGTCACAATGCTTACCTTCTGTAAGGCCTGTGTTCAGGCAATCAGGAGCAACTACTTGGTCAATTACTTCTGTGTGACCGAGAGCCTCAACCGTAACTTTTTCGCGGGAAAGTTCTTCGTTACACAATGTGCAATAAACAACTTCTTCGTATGAACCGCTTTCTGTGCATGTGGGAGCAACTTCGTTTTCTTTGACTGTTTCGCTCTCACCGTGCTCACAGGGGACAACGTATGTACCCATAAGTTCTGCATATTTTTCTGTGATAGCAGTTGTTTTTGCATTTATTATTTCCTGGTCAAGGACTGTAAGAGTTTCGTCGTTGTACATTTCTGTGCCTTGTGCTATGAGTGCTTCGTATTCAGCAAGAACATCCTGGTCATAGTGTTCTGTGCTGCCTGGAATTTCTCTTTCAATTGCTTCTTTAAGAGCGGTTTTATCCGCACTTTTAAGAACAAGAGCGCCAATTGCATCATCAAGCGCTTTTTCAAGTGCATCTACTTCATCCTGTCTTGAAACCGGCCATGGATTCACTGCATTATCTGCAACTGCTTCTTCTGCCGCTTCAATGGGATCAATAAGAAGTGAACCGTTTATATAAAGTGTTCTGTCTATAGCCTTTGCTTCTTCAAGTTTTACATCAAGGCCGTCAAAACTTGCCGTTAACGGCACAAGATTGTTCATAGCAGTTCTGATTTCTGCTGCCCATGAATCAACTTTTTCCTGTTCGAGTGCTGAAAGAGTGTAATCAACTTCCGCAAATGCTGATTCAACTGCTGCGATATCTTCAGGATTATAAAGAGTTTTGTCAAGTTCATTGAACTCAAGCTTAAGTGCATAAATTTCTTCATAATTTGCAGCATAAGGCATAGCTCTGTCGATAGCAATCTGGAGATTTTCTGCCATTGTGTCAACTGCACTCTGATAAAGGATTGAGTAGCTCTTTGTTACCATTTCCTGTGCTTCTCTGATAAGAGCGATATCTGAAGGCGGATATGCTTCTTCATGTGCAAGAATTTCATCAGCCTGGTCGTTAAGAGCGTTCACGCGTGTATAATCAGCAGTTTTCAGCTGAAGATTGTTATACATTGTCTGAAGTGATTTTGCTGATGCGTCAATTTCAGACTGTGTTGCCTTAGGATTGTTAAGCACACGTACTGCATCTACATATGCAGTCTGGAATGCAGCAAAGCCTGAACGATAGTACCATGCCTGAGGGTTAGTACCCTTTTTCTGTGTACGTGTTGTGGGAACATCAGGGTCACTTGTCATAACATAGTTTACAAGTTCACGAAGTGCACCCTTGTCAACGACGTGGAATGTCATTACAACAGGAACGATGGGTGAGTTTGTAATATATGCGTATGAGCCTCTGAAATATGCATAGTATCTGTTGATGATAGTGTAGGATGAGCCATTGACAAGGCCTGCAACTGCACCTGTAAATGGTGTGGTTATAATATGACCACCGTTTCTTGTACCTGAAGTGATTGTACTGTAAGCACCATTTTCACTATCAAATCCATAGTTACTTCTTTCAGGAACGTTATAACCAATTGTTGCCTGAGCTGTTGCATTTGTTGAATATCCTGTAGGTGCTGACGTCTGTGCACCTGCATAAACATAAGATTCACCCAGTGCAACGTTGGGAGTGTCATTGTTTCTTACATGGGAATCACCAGGCTCATTACCAACGTTTGCATCGATTCTGAGATTTATATCAGAGAGTGAAGTTGTAACTGATGAGTCAATGTAAATATGAGCTTGTGAAGTACCTGAAATAAACTTTGTATGGTCGATGGTTTCTCTGGGATTAGAGAAAAGACCTGCACTTTCTACTCGTTCTTCTTCATAGTATGTTGTAAGACCGCCACCATCTGTAAAGGTTTTAGTCGCAACGTTATATGAACCTGTTCTCTGTGTCATGCCACCATCTGCCGGCATTTCATAGTAAACACCTTTACCGAGAACACGGGTAATAGCAGAGCCGTAGCCTCTGTACCATGAAGATGTACCATTATAAGGTTTCCATGTAACTCGCAGTTCAGCAAACGCACCGCCTGTTGCGATATTTTCAACGTAGGATACACATTTTTCCTGATATGTATTACCATCAGTCCAAGTGTAATCGATTGTAAAAGTAAGCGCTGTGCCGGGTTCTGCTGTACCGCCTGTAACATCAATCAAATATGTGCCGGGCGCAACAAATGATGTGTCAGAAAATGTGACTGTGCTGTTGTCACAAGAAAATTTTGTGATTGAAATACCTGCCGTAGGTGAAACAAATGTGATTCTCGTTGCTGCCGGAGTTTCACCTGCATAAGCCTGAGAAGCGTGTGTGCCTGAAAGTTCCGGAACACCTGAAGGTGTTGCTTTAACGATTTGGTTACCGGGTTCCATTGAGTTTGTAGCCGCAGCAACTCTTGTTACTTCAGTACAAAAAAACTGTACCTGCGGACGGGGAGTAGGCTCTAAAACGATTTCCTTAAGGATAGAACCGTTTGATTCAGCTGCAAAGGCCGTAAAGCCGATGCTGAATACGGACATAGCCATAAGAAACGCCATAACAAAACTTAAAATTCTTTTAGACATTTTCATATATATCCCTCCATATACAAAGATACAATATAATTATATCATAGCGTTTTGTCATTTGCAATATCTCTATTTGTTAAACATCGTAAATTTCATCTGTTTATACCTGTTTTACATAAAAAAAGAGAGAGGATTTCTCCTCTCTCTTTTAAGTTTTGTAATTAATTATGCAAGGGGAACCTGGCCGATTTCTGTTTCGCCGTTTACAACTGCATTGAGAATTGCAAGGTCGTAAATGTCAACAGCTGTATCGGAGTTCAGATCTGCTGCAAAGAGAAGTACGTCGCCTTCTTCAAGTTCCATGTCACCATTTACGATTGCTGCAAGGATTGATGCGTCGTAAATATCGATAACACCGTCACCGTTAAGGTCA
>JAZSFV010000147.1:0-7877 GCA_045532395.1 Acutalibacteraceae bacterium | reverse complement strand
GCAGAGGTACTGCAGTTGCAAGATGCCTTGCAGGAGTAAAAAACGCAAAACTTGTTTCAGTTTGTGACCATAACCCCGCAATTTTAAAATCAGGCTATGAAGAACTTGCAGAGGCAGTAAAAGACCCCAACCTTATTCAGTTCAGTGATTATGATGAATTCCTGAAATCAGATATAGATGCAGTTATTGTTGCGACAGAAGCTGTTTACCACGTGCCGATTGTAAAAAAGGCATTTGAAGCAGGCAAACACGTGCTTTGTGAAATTCCTTCAGTTAACTCAATTGAAGAAGCAAGAGAACTTAAAGATATCTGTAATGCTCACCCTGAACTTACATATATGGCTGCTGAAAACTGTTGTTATTGGGCATTTATCCAGACATGGAAGAAAATGCACGAAGACGGTCAGTTTGGTGAAATTGCTTATGCTGAAGCAGAATATCTTCATGCACTCGACCCCAAAGATTTTTCACCCACATATTATCCCGAAGGACATTGGAGAACATGGCAGCCTGCTATCAGATATTTAACACATGAACTTGGTCCTCTTCTTTATATCATGAAAGACCGTTGCGTAAGCGTTACCTGCATGGAAGCTGACGTTCACTACGACCCCTACACACCTGAAAGAAAAGAAACAGGCGTTGCACTTTTCAAAACAGAAAAAGGTGCAGTTATCAGACTCCTTGTTTCATTCGGAGCATATACTAGCTACGACCATAACTACCGTATCTGCGGCACAAAAGGTACTATCGAAACTGACCGTCGTGATATTGTTGACCGTTCACATTCTTTGGCAAGTCTTTCAAGTATCCCCGGTACATTCTCTGCAAAAATTGATATTCCCGTTACAACTTGCTTTGAGGGTGAAGATTCAAGCGGTCACGGTGGTGCTGATGCAAAAATGGTAAAAGATTTCATCGATTGCCTTGTTGAAGGTAAGAGACCTGAACTTGACGTTGACTTTGCAATCCAGATGTCACTTCCCGGAATTATCGCTCATGAATCTGCAGTTCAGGGCGGCGTTCCTATGGAAATCCCCACATTTTAATTGCTTATAAAATTAAACCCACAGTGAATTTTCACTGTGGGTTTTGTAATTATTATACCACTGAAAATTTTGATAAACAAGCAACTCTTTGTTGCGTTGAGTGGAAGTGTTTATATTGATAAACCTTTAAATATCGCCTTGTTTATCGAAACGAAAATATCTCCGAAAAGAAGATTGCTGAAATTCTGGACTTTAATTTCCTGAGGGGGAACAACGGGATATTCCGCTTTGTATGAATCTAAAAGATGCTTCCCGTTAACTACGTTGAAAATATAATTAATTCCGATTCTGTGAACATAGAAGCCGTCAATTTCTATTTTCTGTGGCAGATAACATGTATAGCCGAAATCGTGGTCTTCTGAATTTTCTGCCTTGATAATATGGCTCGAAACACCTGTGGGATAGAATTTACAGTTGCGGATAATAAGGTCGCCGTTCCATGTTGAACCATAATCTGAACGAAGGTCAACGAAACTGTCAGACAAAACAATTGTATTCTCAATAAGAGCCGTTCCGCTTCCTATGAGTTTTATGCCGTGATGACCGAGAACGGAGTTTTTAACAGTTGCATTCAAAACCCCCTGATGTGCATCAAAACGTGAGAATGCACAACCGTCGTATACAAGGTTTTTGCAATAGTTTGTTCCTGCAATACCCCAATAATCGCCATTAGTTATATCGTTTGTCTGTTTGCAGTTAATAAATTTTGCATTAACCGCTGTTGCAGCACTTATGTCGTAAGTGCCCATTGACACAGATGTTCCTGCAGAGCCTATTGTTACATATCTCTTGTGACCTGTAAATGTACTGTTTTTTACCGTTACATCACTACAGCAGGAAAGACTTACAAACGCCGAATACGGTGAGCCTGTTTCACCCTCGTTTTTAACATCGTGGTATATTCCGTCAATAACTGTATTTGAACGTCTCACCTGAATGCCTCTTGCATAATAGTTATATTCAGAAGATGCGTTGTTTGCAAGAGTTGTGAAAAATCCGCCTTTTATAGTCAAAGTTTCTGTATCAACGGGATAAGCCACCGCATTGGAAATTGTATCAAAATCCCAGATAAGTGGAGTATCAGGTGAAATGTTTCCGTTTCCATCGACGAGGATAACATCTGCCTGGGTGCTGCCTGAGTTCTGGTTTGCACCCTTACGGATATAACGTTTAACATTATAGTCAGTAAGCACAACTAAACTTTCACCGTCAAGTGTTGTGCCTATATTCTGAGCATCAATTTTAAGAGGGGAAACCTTATCAGTTATATTTATTGAGCTTTGTGACGCAGCCACATTGAATACCCATGCATTTCTGTTTTCGACATTTGTGTCGTCAATTATAAAACGTGCAGTTGACCAGTCAGTATTAGTTTTTATTTTAGCGGTTTTGTTTGCACCGCCTATGTAATATGTTGCAGTTTCGTCTGCAAAAACCTCTAAACCATTTTCGTTTGCGTATTCGTGGGTTTTTATAATTGCATCAAAATCATCAGTCTTGCCGTCACCCACAGCACCGAAATCTTCATAAGTTACATAATCAGTGAAAGTTTTGTTGAATTCATAGCCGTCTTTAAAATCGAAGCTTCCCTCTGAAGCGAGCAAAACTTCATTTGCGAAAGCGGTTATGCCTTTTGAAATTCCCACACTACCGCTACCTGTGATATAAACATTTCCATTTTCAACCTTAAGGTTAAAATCATCGGTGTCATTAAGAGTTTCATTGATTATAAAGGCTTTCTGATTTGCGTCTTTATTTACAGTAATCTTTTTACCGCAAGCCTTATAAAACTCATCATAAAGTGTTTCTGTGGCATTGGAATATAAAATTCCGTCAGGAGCAACGACCACATATTCTTCAACAGACACACCGTTTACGGTGATGTCACTTAAAGGTCTTACAATGTACGGGCTTTCGTAGTTGCCCTTTTTAAGCTCACTTTTAAGCTCGGTCTTAGCGATTGACTGTGAAAACGGTGTGGTTATAAACGAAAAAACACACATTATCACTGCAATTATTTTTGAAAACATTTTTATCACCTCGAAAACTTTTTACTGATATAACTAAGTTAAAGACTTGTTATATTTTCATTGTATCATTAAGATTGACGTTTGGCAAGTATATTACATATCTATAAATGTTCTTTCAACCACATTGTCCTGAAGTTCACCGTTGAGATTTACGAAACAATCACTGTAACCGCCGACGCGGACGATAAGGTTACGATGATTTTCGGGATGCACTTTTGCATCAAGCAGGTCTTCAGGGGAGACGACAGTGATAGTGTATTGTTGTCCGCCGCCTGCAAAAAATGCCTTTGCAAGGGCTATAAAAGAAGCTTTACCTTTTTCACTTATAAACATCTTCTTTTCAAATTTGTTCTGAAATACAAATCCGCTGCATGCATCAGTGTGGTTATATTTAAGAACTGATTTGATTTGTGCAGTAGGTCCGTTTGTGTCACGTCCCGGAGTTGCGGCGATACTGTCTGCAAGAAGAGGTTCACCTTTCAGTTTTCCGTTAGGAAGTGCCGCAGTCTTCATTCCGTATCCTGCTGCACGGCTGAATGTACTGCATCCGCCTGTGAAAATTCCGCCTCTGTAAGTGCGGTTTCGCTTGAGAACAGTAAAAAATCTGTTAAGCGCACGTGCAGTGATTTTGTCAACTTCTTCAATATCGTTGCCGAACTTTTCGCAGTTTTTAAAGTCATAATGAAGTTTCTCAAAGCCTTTGAAGTTTGCTTTAAGTGCATCAATAAGCTCTTCCATTGTGTACTTCTTTTCATCGAAAACTAATTTTTTAACAGCATAAAGGCTGTCGCCCGTATCAGCAATGCCTTCAGCTAAAATCTGCCCGTGGTTGTAAAGAGGTCCGCCGTTTCTGTAATCGCGTCCTTTTTCAAGGCAACCTTCAATAAGACATGAGCGGAGTGGATGAGGCTCAAACACAGCACGGAGATGTTGCCATGTATTTGCGCTGCTGCACGAATTATAAGTCACATATTCAAGCTGGTCCATGAAAGCACGCTCAAATCTCTCGTAAGTTTCAAATGTGCATGGGTCTCCCGTTTCAATGGAAACTTTTTCTCCCGTCATATCATCGGTGCCGTTGTGTAGCGCAAACTCAAGGCACTTTGTGAAGATAACTTCACCGTCTTCAAGCCCCATATGGCTTTTGCCGAGAATATCTATCTGGTTGCATCCGTTCATGCAGTAATCGTGGCTGTCATGTGGCGGAATGCCGATTTTTTCAAGTGCAACGCACACAACGTCGTCGTTATATAAAGAGGGAAGTCCCGTTCCGATTGCGAGAGTGTCTGCAATTTCATTCCAGAGTTTTTGAGGCGTATTTCTGTGAACACGGCAGGTGAGATTGGGGGTGTTATAGCCTTTCTTTCTCACCATAGCAAGAATATGATATGTAAGCTCGTTACTTTCATCTTCCCAGTTTTCATCACTTCCTGAAATACAAAGATTCCATGAGCGATGGTCGTGGAAATAATCCCACAATCTGTCAAGCAGGTCAATTGCTTCTTCTTTGTTTTCTGTTTTCTGATACGCAGGGTACATATACTGGTCAAATCTGCCCGGTGAATCACTTCCGTCAAGTGCAAAGATGAGCATAAATGA
The DNA here is from genome assembly GCA_045532395.1 of Acutalibacteraceae bacterium. Taxonomy (GTDB): domain Bacteria; phylum Bacillota; class Clostridia; order Oscillospirales; family Acutalibacteraceae; genus SIG575. The sequence continues at coordinate 3,199 of JAZSFV010000147.1, read as the reverse complement.
ACACATAGCTGATGTGAAATCGTAAGCAGGTTTTTTAGGCACAGTTTCAAATGCCTTTGCCATACGAAGAAAAAGCGATTTATCATCAGGATTTTCGCATTTCTGAGCGTTTCCAAGTGCAAGGTTTCTGTATCTTTCTCCCAAAATATCCAAAGCATCAAGCAGATAAGAGCATGAGCGGTAAAACCAATCTTCGTCAGGGTGATTTTCACGGTTTTCTGCAATTATTGCACGGAGATGGTCTGTGCCGAAATTGATTATTCTTCCGTAATCAGGGTTGGAGTGTCCGCCCCAACCGCCGCCCCATTCAGCTCCTGAACGGTTAAGCGCTTCTGTAGGTTCGGAAAAAAGTCTTGTTGCCTTGCTTCTTAATATGTTTAATTCATTAATATATCCGAGAAGAGTTTCTTTATGTTCAGGAAATTCTTCAGCTATTTTCATTATGTTATCATCAAAAAAACGAAGTCCGTCAGAAGGAGTATAACTTGAACTGCCGTATTTTGTTTCAAACGAAGTTTCGGGAAGTAACTGACGTGAAAACTTTACTTCAATATTTTTGGCAGCATGAAACAGAGCGAGACCTACTCTCTCTCCTGGTTCAAGTGTTTCATCAAGAAAATGTCCGTAAAGGAAAGGGTCAATATAAACTAAATCTGTCATAAATAAACCTCTTTTATTCTGATACTTTAATATCTATGCCGTGAGAAGAGAAAAGCGAGCACCAGCGTGCAGTTTCTTCATCAGTTGCGTTGTTGTGAGCAAATGCTACATCTATGCCTATCTTTTCTGATTTTCCCATACCAAGAGAATGATAAGGCATAATTTCTGCATACCTGTATTTCCCCTCGTTTTCTTTAAGAAAAGCAGAAAGCATAGTAATATCGTTTTCACTATCGTTACAGTCGGGAATTAAAGGCAGTCTGATAATAATATCTGCCTTTCTGTCCATAAGGTAATAAAGGTTTGATAAGATGTGATTATTATCTGCTCCCGTAAGTTCGCGGTGTCGCTCGGGGTCAATGCATTTTATGTCAAAAAGAAAAGTTGTTCCCAGGTCTGCAGCTTCTTTGTAGAAATCCCGTGAACCTATACCGCAGGTTTCTATCGCGATTGAAATGCCCGCTTTCTCTGAAAGACGAAGAAGTTCCAGAGTGAATTCTGCCTGATATGATGGCTCGCCACCCGTAACGGTAATTCCACCGCCTGATGTATCGTAAAACATTTTGTCTTTTAAAACTTCGTCCATGATTTCCGTGGTAGTCATTTCTTTGCCGATGATTTCATTTGCACTATTGAGGCAAACTTTAACGCATTTACCGCACCTGATACATTTTTTGCGGTCAATGTTTAAAGTGCCGTTTTCAATTGTTCGCGCATTACACTCTGCAATACATCTGCCACATGATGAGCATTTCTGTTTGTTAAACGAAAGGGTAGACGTTTTCTCAAAACTTTCAGGATTATGACACCATATACATCTTAAAGGACAACCCTTTAAAAACACGCATGTACGTATGCCGTCGCCGTCATGTATGCAAAATTTCTGTATGTTGAATATCGTTCCCATTTTAATGCTCACCAACTTTCTTTAATCAATTATACCACCCATGCAAAACAAAAAGCAACAGTTTTTAGGCTGTTGCTTTTGAAATTTCGGTTCGATAAATTGAAATTTACCTTATTCGTTATGGAGTGCTTTTTCTACAATCTCAACATCACCGATAGCACCGTTTACATATTCACCATTCCGATAATAAACTTCCGAATTGATGTTTACAACAGCATTGAAAGGCACATATAAAACAGTTTTCATGCCTTGTGGAATAGTAAGATTAATAACATAATTTTCAGAAGTCTTTTTATAATCTAAAGTGATTAATCCTTTCACACTCGGAACAGTGCAGGTCATGTTGTCAGACATGTTGTATTGGGGGTCTATTTTAACCGTTTCATAACCCGCTTCAAGGGTGGCGATGCCTGCAAAATGCTTGCTCATAATAACAAGCGGTCCGCCACTCCATGCGTGATTTTTTGTGCCTTGCCATGAATTCCAGAATTCCCAGAGAGTGGAATAATCTTCACTCACCATACCGTCATATCTTTCCTTGATTCTGTCAAGGGCTTTTTCATATTCTCCCATTTTGCAAAGTGCTTCAAGAACATAGTATTCCATGTAGGGGCTTGAGTTTTTAGTGGTTGTGAGCACATTTGTAATTATACCATACTGTTCTTCATCTGCAAGCCCTGCTAAAACTGCAAGAGCGTTTGCTCTGTCATCAGGCTTCATAACATCTTTGCTTTTGAAACCGTCTTCTGTCCAGAGAGCTTTATAACCTTTTTCAATAGTAGCTTTTCTTTCTGTAATAAATGAGAGGTCTTCGTCCTTTTCTAAAATCTTCGCCATTTCTTCTGTGGCAGAAAGTGCATAGTAAACCCAGGCGTGTTCAATAGCAGTCATATCTGCCTTGCTGCCCCAGTCAGCCCAATCCCATGAGCCACCACGATGAACAACAAGATTGTTTTCACCGATTTCCCAGAGTTTCAGGTAGTCAAGAGAAGCGTCATAAACCTTTTCAAGAAAAGCCTTGTCACCGGTGTATTCATAGTAGGTAAGGAAGCCGACAATTCCTGCTAACTGCTGAACGGGAAGCTCAAAGTAGTCACCTTGTATAGGTACAACAGTCTGAAGCACTTTCGTGTCATCAGTGTGGGAAAGCATTGCTTCCACACCTTTCTGATACAATAGGTAAGAGTTGCTGTCCATTGAATACATTGTCATAATCATTTCGCTGGTAACATCGCCCCACCATTGTGCTCTTTCTCTGTCAGGGCAATCCATAAAATTATCACGCATTGTAACATAAAGAGTACGCAAGGATTTCTGCCACAACGAGTTCATGAATTCATCATCGCATCTGAAATCACCGCAGAACGAACTGTCGTATCCCGTTTCACGATATTTCAGAGAAACAATTGTAACGCCTTTCGGTATTGTGTAGGTAATATGCTCACCGTTAAACCAGCCCAAAGCTTCAAATTCCTGCTCGCCCTCTTTGGTGATATAGGTAGTTGAAACTGCACCGATTAAAGTGTTTTCCGTTGTGATTCTTATTTTCTTTCCTTCGGGTGCTATAACTTTAAGATATGGTGTAACCTGTGCATTATATGGAATATCTACGGTAATTTCTTCACCTAAAAG
>JAZSFV010000243.1:0-7326 GCA_045532395.1 Acutalibacteraceae bacterium | reverse complement strand
GCCTACGCCGACAATCATAATGCTTTTTGTTTCCATTTAAATCACTCCTCCCCTTTTATTGCGTCAAATGCACAAAGCTGTTCGCAAACTCCGCAGCCGACACAAAGTGTTTCGTCGATGTGTGCTTTCTTGTTATGCATGCTGATTGCAGGACAACCAAGTTTCATGCACTTCTTACAGCTCTTACATTTATCTGTATCAACCACTACGGGCTTCTTAGGTTTAACATATTTGAGAAGAACGCAAGGTCTTCTTGAAATTATAACTGAAGGCTCTTCTGCTGCAAGCTCTTCCTTGACCGCTTTATCACACTCAAGAAGATTATAAGGGTCAACTACTCTTACTCTGCCTATACCGATTGCACGGCAGAAGGATTCAAGGTCAATTTTTGATGCGGGATCGCCCTTGATTGTGTAGCCTGTTGTGGGATTCTGCTGATGACCTGTCATACCTGTGATTGAGTTATCAAGAATAATAACTGTTGAATTTGATGCGTTGTAAGCAATATTTACAAGGCCTGTCATACCTGAATGCATGAATGTTGAGTCACCGATAACTGCAACAGATTTCTTCTCGCCTTTTTCGCCCATAGCTTTATTGAAGCCGTGGAGACCTGAAATTGATGCACCCATGCAGAGCGTTGTATCAATGGCACCAAGAGGAAGCTGTGCGCCGAGTGTGTAGCAACCGATATCACCGCTTACAGTAACTTTGTTCTGTGAAAGGGTGTAGAACATGCCTCTGTGAGGACAACCTGCACACATAACAGGAGGACGGATGGGAAGAACAGTATCGGGAGAAATGCTTTCTTTCTTTTCCAGGCCGAGAACTGCAGCAATAGTTTTCTGTGAATATTCGCCGATGTTTGTGAAGAGTTCTTTACCTTCAACATCTATGCCGTTATTTTTACAATGGCTTTCGATAATACCGTCAAGTTCTTCAATAACAATAAGTCTCTGAACTTTTGAGGCAAAATCTTTGATTTTATCAACGGGAAGCGGATGAACCATACCGATTTTAAGAACGCTTACTTTATCGCCGAAAATTTCTTTAACATACTGATATGAAGCACCTGAAGTGATAATACCGATTTCTGTGCCGCCCATTTCAACTTTATTGAATTCGTCAGATTCAGAAACCTCTTTACGGAGAAGCTCTGTTCTTTCTTCAACAAAGGGATGACGTTTTTTAGCATTACCGGGCATCATAACATATTTGCCGATATTCTTTTCGTATTCTTTCTGGGGTACTTCCACTCTGTCTGATGTTTCAACAATGCTCTGTGAATGAGCAATTCTTGTGCACATACGGAGAATTACGGGAGTATCGTATTTTTCAGAAATTTCAAATGCTCTCTTTGTAAATTCAAGGCTTTCTTTTGAATCTGCTGGTTCAAGCATAGGAACTTTTGCAGCGATTGCGTAATGACGTGAATCCTGCTCATTCTGTGATGAGTGCATGCCGGGGTCGTCAGCAACGCAGATAACCATGCCGCCGTTAACACCTGTGTAAGACATTGTGAAAAGCGGGTCTGCAGCAACGTTGAGACCAACGTGTTTCATGGCACATGCACTTCTTTTTCCGCCAACAGATGCACCGAAAGCAACTTCCATAGCAACTTTTTCATTGGGTGCCCATTCGCAGTAAATTTCATTATAAAGGCTTGCAAATTCTGTAATTTCAGTACTGGGAGTACCGGGGTAACTTGAAATCACACCGCATCCTGCTTCATACATACCTCTGGCAACAGCAGCGTTGCCTATCATTATCTCTTTCAATTATTGTCCCTCATTTCTTCTGTCAACAATTCTTCTTGCTTTACCTTCATATCTCTTGAGTGAACGGGGTGCAACAAGTGACACCTTAGCGCTGATACCGAGAACTGTCTTAAGCTTTGCAACTGCAAGGTTTCTCAGTTCTTCAAGCTGACCGTAGTTTTCAAGAAGGTTTGCATCCATAAGTTCAATTCTGACTTCAAGATAGTCAGTATAATTTTTACGGGTAAGTACAAGTTCATAGTGGGGTGAAATACCTTCAATCTGTGCAAGCACTGATTCAATCTGTGACGGGAAAACATTTACGCCACGGATTTTAAGCATATCGTCTGCTCTGCCGCCCACTTTTTCCATACGGCAATGTGTTCTGCCGCATTTGCATGTATCGTAATTAAGTTTTGTAATATCCTTTGTTCTGTAACGAAGCATGGGGATACCCTCTTTTGTAAGAGTTGTAACAACAAGCTCCCCTTCTTCGCCTGCAGCAAGCTTTTCGCCTGTCTGACTATTGATAATTTCAGGCAGGAAATGGTCTTCTGCAAAGTGAAGTCCGTCACGTTCAACGCATTCACCTGAAACACCGGGACCCATAAGTTCGCTCATGCCGTAGTTATCAGTTGAGAAAAGACCGAAACCTTTTTCGATTTTATCGCGCAGTTCCATTGTGCAGCCTTCTGAACCGAAAAGACCGATACGGAGTTTGAGTTCATCATTTGTAATGCCCATATCGTGAGCAACTTCGCTCATGTACATTGCATAAGAAGGTGTACTGATTAAAACTGTTGTGCCGAAATCTTTAAGGAGCATAGCCTGTTTTTCTGTATTACCGCTTGAAACGGGAATAACTGCACAGCCTAATTTTTCAAGACCGTAGTGAAGGCCTAAAGCACCTGTGAAAAGACCGTAGCCGAATGAAATCTGTGCAACGTCTTCGTCAGTAACACCTACTGCTGCAGAAAGACGTGCAACACAGTCACTCCAGTTATTGATATCATTTTTGGTGTAGCCTACAACTGTGGGCTTACCTGTTGTACCGCTTGAAGCATGGATACGTACAATATCTTTCATCTTTGCACCAAAAAGACCATAAGGATAGTTATCTCTTATATCGTCTTTTGTTGTAAAGGGAATGTACTGAATATCTGAAAGGCTTTTGATTTTTTCAGCAGTTACACCTGCTTTAGAGAGTCTTTCAGCATAGAAAGGTACGTTTCTTATGCTGTAGTCAACAATCCACTTAAGTCTTTCAAGCTGAAGTTCATCAATTTGTTTTCTTGACATCGTTTCGATGTCTTTCTGGAAAAAGTTTTCTTTCATCTCAAACTTCCTTTTACTTACTTTCTAATATATGTTTACTTTTAACTTTAACGTCTTTATTGTAACATTCAAACATTTTATCAACTTTTTTACTGTCAAGTGTTTTCTGTGTAAGTAAGCTGACAACGGGCACAACAACAAATCCGAAAAGCATTGCAAAAACACCTGCATTAAGAGGTGACTGCAAAAATGCGGGGAAGATACTCTTCACAGTCATGTTAAGCACCATAATTCCTGAACCCACAATAAAGTTTACGCAAACCGCAACTTTTGTGACTTTTTTCCAGTAAAGGCCAAGAAGGAAAGGTGCCAGAAATGCTCCTGCGAGAGCGCCCCAGGAAATGCCCATAAGCTGTGCAATGAATGTTACAGCTGATTTTGCCTGAACAATGGCAATAGTTGCTGATATTAAAATAAAGAAAACTACAAACACTCTCATTATAGACAATTTTGACTTTTCTTGCAAGTCTTTTTTGCGAAGTGGTGCAATAAAGTCAAGAGTAATTGTTGAACTTGATGTAAGAACAAGTGATGAGAGAGTTGACATAGATGCTGAAAGCACTAAAATTACAACAATAGCGATTAAAATATCAGGTAAATCGCGGAGCATTCCGGGAACAATACTGTCGTAAATTATTGAACCGTCTGCTGCTCTTTCTGCTCTGTCTCCGAAGAGTCTGCCGAAACCGCCGAGGAAGTAACAACCGCCTGCTACGATAAGAGCAAAGATTGTAGAAACGATAGTGCCTGTTTTTATAGACTTTTCATCTTTGATTGCATAGAATTTACCTATCATCTGAGGAAGACCCCATGTGCCGAGTGAAGTAAGAAGAACAACACCTATAAGATTAAACAAATCCGGTCCGAAGAAAGATGCAAACACACCCTGCTGATTTGTGTTTTCTGCGGGAATCAGGGAAAGTGCTTCAACTGCTGCAGTGAAACCACCCTGAGTTTTAAGCACTGCCATAACTACAGCAACGATACCAACAAGCATAATCACGCCCTGAATCAGGTCGTTGATAGCTGCTGCCATGTAACCGCCTGCAACAACATAAATGCCTGTAAGCACTGCCATGGCAATTACACAAACAGAGTAGTCAATATTGAATGCCATACCGAAAAGTCTTGAAAGGCCATTGAAAAGTGATGCTGTGTAGGGAATAAGGAAAACGAACACAAGAACTGAAGCAAAAATCTTCAGAGGCTTACTGTCGTAACGTGTACCGAAGAAATCAGGCATTGTTTTACTCTGGATATGCTGAGTCATAACTCTTGTTCTTCTGCCGAGAGCATTCCACGCAAAGAGCGAACCGATAAGCGCGTTACCAATACCGATCCATGTTGCTGCAAGGCCGTATTTCCAGCCAAACTGTCCTGCATAGCCAATAAAAATAACTGCAGAGAAATATGACGTTCCGTAGCTGAAAGCAGTAATCCAGGGACCGGCAGTTCTGCCACCAAGTACAAAGCCGTTAACGTCTTTTACTTTGCGGTTGCAATATAAGCCTACGCTTACCATTAAAGCTACAAATACAACGAGCAACGAAATTTTAATTAACATTTTTCTCATCTCCGATTTTAATTGACTTATTATTAAAAACGATGTAAAATTAACATCGTAGCAAATGAAAGAAGGACTTTTATGGTAATTGATTTTCACACACACATTTTCCCTGACAAAATTGCAAAAGCAACTGTTGAAAAACTGAAATCTTACCTTTGCGAGCAAGGCGAAGAATGTATGGCTTATACTGACGGGACACTTTCTTGTCTTTTATCTTCCATGAAAAAAGCAGGAGTTGATAAAAGCGTTATTCTGCCCGTTGTAACAAATCCTAAACAGTTTGAAAGCATTAACCGTTTTTCTGCTGAAATGAATAATGTTGATGGCATTATCGCTTTCGGCGGTATCCACCCTGATAATGAAAACCCTGAAGAAAAACTTGATTACATCAAATCTTTAGGTCTTAAAGGAATTAAACTTCATCCTGATTATCAGGACACATATATAAATGATGAAAAATATATAAGAATCATCCGCCATGCTGAAAAAATAGGTCTTATCACCGTTATTCACGCAGGATATGATGTGTTATCGCCTGATAATCTGCACTGCCCTATTGACTTCGCTCTGGACATGCTCAGAAAAGTCGGAAGCAAAGGCGAAACAAAAATTGTCCTTGCTCATCTGGGCGGTTTGCGTGCCGGAGAAGAATGCCTCCGGAAACTTGCAGGACAGAATGTTTATCTCGATGTAAGCTATGTATTAAACAAAACCGAGCCTGAGCTTCTTAAAAAGATTTTCGAAAAACACGGCTATGATAAAATCCTTTTCGCAAGCGATTCACCCTGGGGCGACCAGTCTGCATTTGTCCGTACCCTTAATAATCTTGACATTTCCGAAGAAAACAAAAACAAGATTTTTTACGGTAATGCCGCTCACTTAAACGCTTTAAACCTTTAAAGCGTTTAAGTGCTAAACGTATTATATCAAATACTTTTATAAAAAGCAAGTGAAAAAAGAAAAAATATTTAAGGAGTAGATAAAATGATTAATATTCAACAAAAACTCCTTGAGTTTCAAGATAAAAAATATAAACAATTTAACTCAAAACTGATTCCAAACATATCCCCTGACGCACAAATCGGCATAAGGATACCGCATATAAGACAAATAGCAAAAGAACTACAGAATACTGACGAGGCAAAATCATTTTTAAACGCCCTGCCCCACAAATATTTTGAAGAAAACAATCTTCACGGTTACCTTTTAGAGACGGTAAAAGATTTTGATGAAGCATTAGTGCTTACTGAAAAATTTTTGCCTTACATAGACAACTGGGCAACCTGCGACACGATAAGCCCGAAAGTTTTCAAAAAAAATCTGCCCGCTTTATACGAGAAAATCAAAATTTGGCTTAAAAGCGAAAAAACTTACACAATCCGTTTTGGTGTGAATATGCTGATGAAATTTTTTCTTGATGAAAATTTTACTGACGAAGTGCTTTTTCTTGTTGCAGAAATCGAAAGCGATGAATACTACGTCAACATGGTGCGTGCATGGTTTTTCGCAACTGCCATGGCAAAACAAAGAGATAAAACCTATCCCTACTTCGAAAATAGAAAGTTGGATAAATGGACACACAACAAAGCAATACAGAAGTGTGTTGAAAGCCTGAGAATTACAGACGAAGACAAAAAGATATTAAAGGAGATGAAGGAATGAAAATTACTCTTGACAAAAGTCTGAAAAAATTTCCGTCAGCCATAGGTGGTATCGGAATTTTACTTGGCATTGCATTACTCATTATAAGACTTAATCTTGTGGCTGTAATCAATGTAGCCTATTTGATGATAACATCCGTTTTAATACTTATTGGCATTTTAGGAAAGAAAAAACTTTATATGCCTTTCCTTACAGGCTATGGTTCCTCTCTTCTTGGTGTGACTTTATATTATGTTATCTGGGGTGCAGATGCAGGCTTCGGCGCATTCACATCAGGACTTAAAGTTTTTTCTTCCGCATCGCATAAGCTCCTTACGGGTGACGGCAATTTCTTTACAAGACTCTGCGGCAATATTCTTCTTGCATTACCTGTAATTATTATTGCTGTTCTTCTTTTCTTATTTGTTAAAAACTCAAAGAAAGTGCTTTCATTTATTTCAAGCTTTATGCTTGTTATATTCTCTGTTGTTTATCTTCTTACAATGAACCTTCGTTCAGTTCCTAACACAAAAAGGTTATGGGAAGGTCATGACGAATATTTAAAGGGCGTTGACAAACACAAGAAAAACTCACCTAACGTTCTTTTCATTATGCTGGACGACTTAGGTTACGGTGATATTTCATTAAACGGTTCACTTATTGACACCCCAAATATAGATTCAATCGGTGAAAATGGTGCAGAGCTTACTAATTTCTATTCAAGTTACTCTGTTTGCTCACCTGCAAGATTTGCAGCTTTGACAGGCCGATATCCTTACAGAGGTTATGCAGATAACGTAATTTACCCCACAGTAAGTACAGTTTCACCTTTTGCTTCAACACGTCTTTTCAACTCTATAGAAATGGGTGCAAACGCTGACGGTATGCTTGGCGATGAAATTACAATTGCTGAAACTTTCCAGGCAGCAGGATATAAAACCGGTGCATTCGGCAAATGGCATCTTGGCGATTACGGAGAATATCTTCCTACTAATCAGGGCTTTGATTATTTCTACGGCAGCCACC
>JAZSFV010000197.1:0-1880 GCA_045532395.1 Acutalibacteraceae bacterium | reverse complement strand
CACCGGCCAGTACGTTTGGAAAAAGGATGAGTTAATTAATTTAACCTTCTCCCAGGTGCTTGACCGCATGGTGGAAGAATTCCCTGACCAGTACGCATTCAAATATACAACTCTTGACTATACAAGAACTTATTCAGAATTCCGTGAAGACGTTGACACTTTTGCACGTTCACTTATTGCTCTCGGCGTAAAACCCGGTGACAAGGTTTCAGTATGGGCAACTAACATTCCCCAGTGGTTCATCGCTTTCTGGGCAACTACAAAAATCGGCGCAATTTTAGTTACTGTAAACACTGCTTATAAAATTCACGAAATTGAATATCTTCTTAAGCAGTCTGATACTCATACACTTATTACTATTGAATCATGCCTTGACTCAAACTATGCACAGTCAATTGCTGAACTCTGTCCTGAACTCCAGACTGCAGTTCCCGGCAAGCCGCTTCATTGTAAGAGACTTCCTTTCCTCCGTAATGTAATTACAGTTGGTTACCGCCAGAAAGGCTGTCTTACATGGGATGAAGCAGTGAACTTTTCATCAAACGTTCCCGTTGAAGAAGTTTACAGAAGAGCCGCAAACGTTGACTGCCACGATGTTGCAAACATGCAGTATACTTCAGGCACAACAGGTTTCCCGAAAGGCGTTATGCTTACACACTACAACATCGTAAACAACGGCAAATGTATCGGCGACAGAATGGACCTTTCAACTGCCGACAGAATGATGGTTCAGGTGCCTATGTTCCATTGTTTCGGCATGGTGCTTACAATGACATCAATTATGTCACACGGCGGTACGCACTGTCCTCTCCCGTATTTCTCTGCTAAATCTTCATTGGCTTGCATTAACCTTGAAAGAATCACCTGCTTTAACGGTGTTCCCACAATGTATATTGCTATGTACCAGCATGAAGACTTTGCAAAGACTGACTTCTCTCACATGAGAGTGGGCATCATGGCAGGTGCTAACTGCCCTGCAGATTTGATGAAAAAAGCCGCTAAAGAGATGAATATGACACAAATTTTAAGCGTTTACGGTCAGACTGAAGCATCTCCCGGCTGTACCATGGGTGAATTTACTGAAAGCCTTGAACACAGAACAGAAACTGTAGGTAGTGCATTCCCCAATGTTGAATGTAAGATTATTGACCCTGAAACAGGCGAAGATTTACCTGACGGTGAGAACGGAGAATTTGTAGCACGTGGTTACAACATCATGAAAGGCTACTATAAAATGCCGAAAGCAACTGCTTCTGCCATAGATGCTCAGGGCTGGCTTCACACAGGAGATATTGCATGCAGAAGACCTGACGGATATTATCTCATCACAGGCAGACTTAAAGACATGATTATCCGTGGCGGTGAAAACATTTACCCAAGAGAAATTGAAGAATTTATCTTCACTCACGAAGCTGTTGAAGACGTGCAGGTTATCGGCGTGCCTGATAAACGTTACGGTGAAGAAATTATAGCTTCAATTATTCTTAAAGACGGTTATGAAATGACAATTGAAGAAATGAAAGATTATATACTTTCTCACATGGCAAGACATAAAGTGCCCAGATACATTGAGTTTGTTTCTTCATTCCCCAAAAACGCTGCAGGTAAAATCCTTAAATACAAAATGCGTGAAGAAGCAATTGAAAAATTAGGGCTTCAGAACGTAGGTAAATAATTAATTGGCAGGAAACCCAAACAAAAGGTTTCCTGCCCTGCAATTTTTATATATTATTTTGCTTGACTTAAAAATTTTACAGATGTATAATTTTATCATAATTATTTGAAAGAGGGATATTAAGATGGATATCAGAATAGAAAAAACCACTGCTCCCAAAGTTAAACCCGACCCTAACACACTCGGCTTTGGTGAAGTTTTCACA